>NZ_JBEYTP010000005.1:0-234949 GCF_040643125.1 Micromonospora sp. NPDC047465 | reverse complement strand
GTCGGGGGCCGCCGCGACGAGCGTCCTTGGCGCCTCGGCGGCGACGTGCCGGGTCCGGCGGCGCGCCGGACCCGTCGGTTGCCGCCGCGGCGACTCAGGAGGCGGTGGGGAAGCCGTACCGGGCGGCGTGCTCCGGGTCGGCGGGGTCGACCTGGCGGATCCCGGCGTCGGCGAGGCGTTTGTTGACCTCGTCGAGCTGTTCGCGCACCAGCCGGGCCTCCTCCTCGGTGACCCGGCCCCGGTGCGGCTTGCCGGCGTGCTCGATCGTGCCGTAGTCGACCTTCTCGGCGCTCTTGCGGGCCTTCGGCGGGCGGACCCGCTCGGCGGTCCGCAGCAGCTGCGCCATCGGGACGTCGGTCGCCATGGCGTCGAACTCGCTCGCCGTCAGCACCACCCGCCGGGGCTCGTCGCCGCCGTGCCGGTCGTGGATCTCGACCACCGCGACGTCGAGCGCGGCGTCGTCGATGCTCTCCACCTCGACCGGGGTGGCGTCCAGTTGCACGGGCCCGGCCACCAGGTCAGGGTGTTCCAGGACGACGACGCGGACCACCTCGTCGTGGGGCTGGATGACCGTGCCGGTGAAGTCGGAGACGTGGATCGTCTTCTTGCCCATGCGCGGTGCTTCTCCTGTCGTGGGTCGGGGTTGCGGACCACAAGAAATTACCCGACAGGTGTGCGAAAGCCGCCGCTGGACCGCCCCGGGTGTGTCGTCGCCCCCGGCGGGGCGGCGCGGGTCAGCGCGGGTTGAGGTTGCGGCGGGTGGACGTGCCGGCCGGCAGCTTGTTCAGCTCTCCCCAGGAGAGCGCCTCGGTCCGGGTGGCGCCGCGGTTGCCCCGGTACGGCGGCTGCGCGGGAAACCGTCCGGCGGTCCCGGGCTCGCGCCAGAGCCGGTCGGTCTCCTGCTGGTACCGGTCATTCGGCTGATTCGGCATGACCATTACCGTCCCAAAGAAAGTTGTACATGTATGGAAATGAATATGACGCTCGATCGATGTCTCGGGTTCCCCTCACCGCGCCGGATCTCGGGGCGGCGGCCATCGATGACGTCCTGCACCTGTACCCGCCCGCCGTGCGCTTGAACCGACGTCGGTGCGCCTGGGGGCGCGAAGCCCGGCGAGGAGGCGGGCGGGCCCGTTGATCGAAACGGTGCGCCGGGCGGCAACCGTTCGGCGTACGGTGATCGGCGGACGGGCCGGGGCGCGGACCACGCTCCGGCCGAGCGCGGCGAGCGACCCCGGCGGCGTCCGCGCGGGCGGCTGCCGTGGGTCGACCGCGGGGGAGGTGACTCGATGCTCGACCGGCGGCTCCACCTGCACCTGACGACCTGGCTGGGCCAGTGGCCGGCGGGCCCGGCGCTGCACGTGGTCGGTTCGCACCGGCGGGCCCGACCGGCCTGGGACGGTCGGCTTCGGCCGGCGATCGCGGTCGCGGCCGGGGCGGGCACCGTGCTCTCCGTACCGCCGGACCGGGTGGACGCGGTCCGCGAGCTGGCCGGCCGGCGGGCCGGGCGGTTCCTGCCCGGGCTGCCCGCGGCGGTCGGCCAGCCCGGCTGGGCGGTCCACGACGACGTGTTCCGGTGGAGCGTGGCCCCGGCCCCGCTGCCCGACGTGGGGGAGTGGGTGTCCCCGGCCTCGCCGGGGTTGCCGTCCTGGCTCCGGCTCTTCGACCGGCCCGTGCTGGTGGTGCGCGACGAGCGTGGCCGGTACCTGTCCGGGGTGGGGGTGAAGCGGCACGACGCGTACGGCCACGAGCTGGCGGTGGGGACGGTGCCGGCGGCGCGGGGGCGGGGGCTGGCCCGGCGGCTGGTCGCGCAGGCGGCCCGCCGGGTGCTCGACGAGGGGGCCGTCCCGACCTACCTGCACGACCGCGCCAACGCGGCCTCCGCGCGGGTCGCCGAGGCGGCCGGCTTCCCCGACCGGGGCTGGCGGTCGTTCGGGGTGTACCCGCCCTGAGCCGGCGGTGAGGGCGGGGCGCGGACCGTGGATCCCGGGCCGGATCCACGGCCCGCAGCCTCCCCCAGGTCCCCGTGCCCGTGACGGGCGTTGCGGAGCCGGTCGCCGTGTGTGCTGATTACGCTACGTATTTATGGGCTGTTCGGCAAGGTGCCGATGGGCGGTTGGAACTGTCCAGAAGCGGACTTGACCTGGGGCGGAGCGTGCCGAGGCGGCGCGGCAGGTCAGTGACGCAGCGTGCGAATGAGGTCGAGCACCTGCCGGGTGACCGGGCGCAGCACCCGCAACCGGGACAGCCCCACCAGCCGGTCGACCAACGGCACCGCGCCGTCGATGAGCCGCCGGGTCTTGGCCTGCTGCGGGGACCGGTCGTGGACCCAGTAGAGGACCACCCCCATGTACGCGAGCCACAGCAGCTCGGGCAGGTGGGGGCGCAGCTCGGCGTCCACCTTCGCGGTCGAGCCGTCGAGGACCTCGGCGAAGAGGTCGACGGCCGCCCGCCTGGGCGCGGACGACTCGGCGGAGAACGGGCTGAGCGGTGACGTCGGCTCCGCCGCCGTCTTGAAGAAGCTCGCCGCGAAGTCGTGCGAGGGGGTGAGCACGTCGATGCCGGCGTGCAGCACCCCGGCGAGCCGGGCGGCGAAGTCGGACTCCCGGTCGAGCACCGGCTGCGCCGCCGCCCGGTGCTGGAGTTGGGCGCGGGCGTAGAACTCCTGGATCAGGTGGTCCTTGGAGCCGAAGTAGTAGTAGGCGTTGCCCACCGCCACCCCGGCCTCCTGGGCGATGGCGCGCATGGTGGTCCGGGCGTACCCCCGCTCCTGGAACAGCCGCATCGCCGTGTCCAGGATGAGCTGCCGCGTCTGCTCGCCCCGGGCGGTGGCCGGCTCACCCGCAGCGGTCGTCGGCGCAGTCTGCTCGGTCATCGGGGTCACCGTATCCCGCCGGGTCGTCGACCGGCCCCGCCCACGGGTCGCGGACGCGCTCGCGTACCGCCGAGGCGGTGGCGACGATCCGGCGGGCGAGCGGCAGCAGGTGCGGGCGCGCCAGCCGCTCGGCGGTGCCCCGGTGGTCGGCCAGCGCCCACAGGCAGGCGAACCAGGCGCCGTCGCCCGCGTACACCTCGCCGGTGTCCGCGACCACGGTGAGGTCGCGCAGCGTCGCGTCGGGGTCCAGCTCGGGAAAGCGCCGCCGGGCCTCGGCGGAGCCGGCCGGCACGAACTCCAGGGGTACGAGCTGGGCGCGGGACGCCAGCCAGCGGCGGGCGGCGCGGCAGAGCGGGCAGTGCGCGTCGTAGAGGACGGTGAACCGCCGGACGCCACCGCCCCCGTGCGCGGTGGCGTCCGGGGCCCCGCCCGTTCGGCCGCCGGCCGGGACGGTCATCGGGCCGGCGGCGTGCCGGGGCCGGCCTCCGGCCCGGGGTCGGTCGGGCCGGCGGGCTGCTGCGTGCCGACGGGCTGGCGTGGGCCGACGGGCTGCGGGTTGCCGGGGTGGAGGATGCCGGGCTGCGGGTTGCCGGGGTACGGGCCGGTCGCGGCGGCCGGGTGGGGCCTGGGGGGTGCGGGCTGCATCGGCAGCCGGCCGACCGGGGCGAGCGGCGGATGGGTGGCGAGCTGGCGCAGCCGGCCCCGGCGGTACCGGCCGAGCGCGAAGACGTTGAAGAAGTGCAGCGCGCCCAGCACCAGCAGCACCAGGCCGATCTTGAGGGAGAGCTCCTCCATGGCCTGGGCGGTGGACCCGACCGGGTCGGGGTGCTTCATCGCCACCGTGACGTAGCCGAGGTTGAGCAGGTAGAAGCCGACCACGAGCAGGCTGTTCACCGCCCGGGCCAGTCGCTCGTCGGCGAACACCTCCTCGAGGAAGACCAGCCCGTTGCGGGAGAGCGCCCGGGCCACCCACACGGTCAGGCCGATGCTGACCGCCAGGTAGACCAGGTACATCCAGACCTTGGTGTCCATCGCCGACGCCCTTCTTGAACGTGTTCAAGTTTGTTGCCATGAGCGTAGGGCAGTCTTTGAACGCGTTCAAGAGTGGGTGGCCCGGTGCCAGGGGTCGGTCATTCCGAGGGCGACACCCCGAGCCCGCGCCGGCAGGCCGCCGGCCGGGGCCCGGGGTGCCGCCGCCCGCGTCAGCCGGCCAGGCCGAGCACCTCGGCCGCCGCCCGGCCGTTGGCGTGGCTCGCGCCGTACGTGGTGACGAACGCCCGTACGCCCGCCGGCCGCCACTGGGCCGGCCAGCCCATCTCGACCACGGTCACCGGGTGCGCGGCGGCCAGCGCGGCGATCAGCTCGGGCCCGCCCGGCAGGCGGTGCAGGTGGCGACCGACCAGCACGATCGGCCGGTCCCCGGCGAGCCGGCGCAGGGCCGCCGGCTCGGTCTCGGCGGCGACCACGCGCAGCTCCTCCACGCCGTCGAGGTGCGGGCCGAGGCCCCACGGCACCCGTCCCTCGGCGATGGTCGAGGCGGCGTGCAGCTGCACGACCAGCGGGCGGTCGAGGCCGGACAGCGCCCCCTCCACCCGGACGGCCCGCCGTGCCGCGGCGTACCCGAGTTCGGTGGACGCGGCCGAGGTCGCGCCGGTGACCCGGGTCCACGCGGCGAGCGTCGCGACGCGGCCGGCCGCCTCCTCGACCCGGGCCCGGTCCAGCCGGCCGTCGGCGAGCGCGCCGACGATCTCCGTGACCACCCGCTCGACCAGCTCGGCGTCGACCTTGGCGCCGATGCAGAGCAGGTCGGCGCCCGCGGCGAGGGCCCGTACGGCGGCGGGGCCCACCCCGCCGGCGGCCACGGCGGCGCCCTTCATCTCCAGCGCGTCGGTGATGACGGCGCCGGTGAAGCCGTACTCGCCGCGCAGCAGGTCGACCAGGACCGCCCGGCTGAACGTGGCGGGGCCGTCGCCGGTCAGCGCCGGCACCCGGATGTGCGCGGTCATCACGGCCTGCGCGCCGGCCGCCACGACCGCGGCGAAGGGCGGCAGGTCGCGCTCGCGGAGCACGTCGAGCGGCACGTCCACGGTGGGCAGTTCGTAGTGGGAGTCGGCGACCGTCGCGCCGTGCCCCGGGAAGTGCTTGGCGCAGGCGGCCACTCCGGCGGCCTGGAGGCCGGCGACCGCCGCGGCGGAGTGCGCGGCGACCCGCACCGGGTCGGCGCCGAACGAGCGGGTGCCGATGACCGGGTTCTCGTCGGCGGTGTTGACGTCCACGGTCGGCGCGAGGTCGACGGTGATGCCGAGGCCCGCCAGCTCCGCGCCGATGGCCTCGTAGACCCGGCGGGTCAGCGCCACGTCGTCGATCGCGCCGAGCGCGGCGTTGCCCGGGTACGGGCTGCCGGTGGCGTGTGCCAGCCGGGTGACGTCACCGCCCTCCTCGTCGATCGCGATCAGCACGTCCGGCCGGCCCACGCGCAGGGCGGCGGTGCTCGCCGCCAGCTGCCCCGGGTCGTGGACGTTGGTGCCGAACAGGGTGTGCCCGGCGAGCCCCTCGGCCACCAGGTCGACCGCCCAGTCCGGCGGGACCGGCCCCGGGTACGCGGCGAGCAGCGTGCCGAGCGCGAGCCGGCGCAGTCCTGGATCGAGCCCCACGTGATCTTCCCCTTTCGGTGCCCGAGGGCACGGATGTCGTACCGGCGGCGGTCGGCGACGTACCGGGTCGGCCGAGCGCCCCAGTCCCGGGCGGCCGATACGCTACGGCTACCCGTTTGCAGGTCCGTTTACAGTTAGCAAGGTTTAACAAAACTAGAGGACGTGGCATGAGTTCGACCCGGCTGCCCGGCACCCCCCGCCTGTTGCGGGCGCTCAACGACCGCGCCGCGCTGGAGCTGCTGCTGGAGCAGGGGCCGCTGACCCGGGCCCGGCTCGGCGAGCTGACCGGGCTGTCCAAGGTCACCGCCTCCCAGCTGGTCGAGCGGCTGGAGGAGCGGGGGCTGGTCACCCGGGTCGGCGAGCAGGCCGGCGGGCGGGGACCGAACGCCCAGCTCTACGCCGTGCGGCCGGGCAGCGCGCACGTGGTCGGCGTGGACGTCGGCGCCGACCGGGTGGTCGCCGCGTGCGCGGACATCACCGGCGCCGTGATCGGCCGCGTCGAGCAGTCGACCCGGGACACCGACGACCCGGTCGGGGTCGTGCACAACGCGGTGGTCCAGGCCGCGAGCAGCGCCGGGGCGCAGCTGTCGAGCGTACGGCGGATCGTGCTGGGCACCCCCGGCCTGGTCGACCCGGGCACCGGCGACATCACCTTCGCCTTCAACCTGCCGCGCTGGCACAGCGGTCTGCTCGCCGCGCTCCGGGAGGACCTGCACACCCCGGTGGTCTTCGAGAACGACGTCAACCTGGCGGCGGTCGCCGAGGCGCAGTCGGGCGCCGCGCGGGGGCTGACGGACTTCGTCCTGGTCTGGGTCGGCGCGGGCGTCGGCCTGGCGATCGTGCTGGGCGGCCGGCTGCACCACGGCAGCAGCGGCGCCGCGGGCGAGATCGGTTACCTGCCGGTGCCCGGGGCGCCCATCCCGCGCGATGTCTCCCGCCGGGCGAAGCCCGCGTTCCAGCAGCTGATCGGCGCGGAGGCGGTCCGCGAGCTGGCCCGGGCGCACGGCTACCCGGACGACAGCGGGGCGTCCGCAGTGCGGGCCGCGGTCGCCGACGGCACGGCCGGCGGCCCGATGCTCGACGAGGTGGCCCGCCGGCTGGCGCTCGGCGTGGCGAGCACCTGCGTGGTGCTGGACCCGCCGCTGGTGGTGCTCGCCGGTGAGGTCGGCCAGGCCGGCGGGGCGGCGCTGGCGGAGCGGGTGCAGCACGAGGTCGCGGCGATCACCCTGGTCCGGCCCCGGGTGGTGCCCACCGGCCTGACCGAGGAGCCGATCCTGCGCGGCGCGCTGCGCACGGCCCTGGACGCGGTCCGCGACGAGGTCTTCGGCTCGACGATCGGCTGACCGCCGCCGCCCACGCGCCGTCGTGCCGGCCGGCCCGGGGGGAGCCGGCCGGTGCCCGCCCGGCGTCGCCCCGACCTGCACGGCGGGCGTCGCCCGGACCTGCACGGCGGGCGTCGCCCGGACCTGCTCGGCGGGCGTCGCCCGAAGGTGCTCGGCGGGCGCCGGCGGCCCGGAGCGGCGGGGTTGGCCGCGCGTCATGTGAAGGAATATTTCATCATCGGCCCCGGTGCTGCAAGGTCTTGCCGCGCCGGGGCCGGATGACACCGCAGGTCACATCAGGTCACATCAGATCGCGTCGGCGGAACACGGCGAACGCCGCCGCGGTCAGCACCCCCGTCAGCCCGAGCAGCAGGATGAGCGACGGCTGCCAGGTCAGCGACCAGTAGCCGCTGCAGGACATGGTCAGCCCGTCCGGGCAGGCCCGCAGGTCCCAGAACTCGACCTTGCCGTTCAGCCAGGCGGCCACGTAGCTGGAGAGCACGTACCGGTCCACCCGGACGACGTCCAGGATCTCCATCACCAGCCGGGCCCCCAGCTCCCACACCACGAGGTAGCCGGCGATCGCGCCGAGCGCCGCGGACGTGTGCCGGCCCAGGGTGGCGATGGCGAACCCCATCGCGGTGACCAGCAGCACCAGCAGCATGCCGCGCCCCCACGTCGCGCCCAGCGACCGCCAGAACTCCCCGTCGAGCCGCCCGGGCCGGCCGGCGAGCTGGGCGATCAGCCAGAACGCCCCGAGGTACGCCACCGAGGCGACCAGCGACAGCAGCGCCGTCGCGCCGAGCAGCGTCCCCAGCTTGGCACCGAGCACCGTCAGCCGCCGGGGCCGCCAGAGCAGCAGGTTGACCACCCCGCCGGAGTTCAGGTCGGCGCCGATGTAGGAGGCGCCGACCAGGAAGCCGAAGAGCACCAGGAAGGCGACGAGGAAGTAGAGCAGCGGCCGGGCCTCCTCGGCGAAGGTGAACACCCCCGTCAGGAAGTCGGCGGCCACCGGGGCCCGCTCCATCTGGGCCGGGTCGACCTCGCTGCAGTCGTCCGGGACGTACTCCTGCACCTCGTCAACCCGGATGACGCCGCGCTGCCGGTCCAGGCAGAGCTGGTGGGTGCGCTCCAGCTCGCTGCGTGCCGCGGCGGCCTGCTGCTCGGCGTCGAGGATCTCCTGGGCGGTGGGCCGGTGGGATCCGGCGAGGGTGGTCGCCGCGGTGACGCCGAACGCGAGCACCAGCAGGACGACCATGAGCTGCACGAAGCGCCGGGCACCCAGGCGCTCCAGCTCGGCACGGACCAGGTTCACGCGTCCACTCCGCTCGCGTCGAGGTCGATCACCGGTTCCCGGGGCCCATGGTCGGGCAGCACCGAGTCGTCCACCTGACGGGGAACCGTCGGGTGCGCCGCCGTGCCGGTCAGTTCGAGGAAGACGCTCTCCAGGTCGGGCCGCAGCGGGGTCAGCTCGCGTACCCACAGGCCCGCCTCGCCCAGCGTGCGACTGACCGTGGTGGCGTCGTCCACGTCGCCCACCACCAGGTGGTCGTCGTGCCCGGTCACCGCCAGCCCCGCCGCCGCCAGCAACTCGGCGGCCCGCTCCGGGTCGTCCACCCGCACCAGCAGCTCGTGCCGGTCGAACCCGGCCAGCACTTCGTCGACCCGCCCGGCGGCCACCCGCCGGCCCCGCGAGATGATCGTCACGTGGTCGCAGATCAGCTGGATCTCGGCCAGGATGTGGCTGGAGACCAGCACGGTCACGCCGGCCTCGGCCAGCGAGCGCATCAGGTCCCGCATCTCCCGGATGCCGGCCGGGTCCAGCCCGTTCGCCGGCTCGTCGAGGATCAGCAGCTCCGGGTCCTTGAGCAGGGCAGAGGCCACCGCCAGGCGCTGCTTCATGCCCAGCGAGTAGCCCTTGACCCGCTCGTCGCCCCGGTCCCGCAGGCCCACCTGCTCCAGCACCTCGTCGACCCGGGCGACCGGCACGCCGCCGGCCCGGGCGAGCAGACGCAGGGTGCGGTGCCCGGTGAAGTTGCCGAAGAACTGCGGGCTCTCCACGATCGCCCCGACCCGCCCGGCCACCTGGGGCAGCTGCTCCGGCGAGGTCCGCCCCAGCACCGTCATCCGGCCGGCGTCGGCGCGTACCAGCCCGAGCAGGGCGCGCAGCGTGGTGGTCTTGCCCGACCCGTTGGGGCCGAGGAAGCCGTGGATCTGGCCGGACTCCACCAGCAGGTCGAAACCGTCGACCGCCACCCGGCGCCCCTGCCGCAGGCTGCGGAAGGTCTTGTGCAGACCCTCGATCTCGATGACCGCGCTCACCGGCGCGGCTCCGTGTTCCGACCGGGCATGGACCGTCCTTCGAGTGTGGTGACCAACGACACGGCGCCTCACCCTACGACCGGGGCGCCGCCCGTGGGGGGCGCCGCGGCGCTGCGTGGTTGGATGGTCGGGTGACTGGTGACCTGATCCCCGGCGCCGGCGGCGCCGCAGCCGCGCCCGCGCCCGTGGACGCGGATCTGGTGGTCAGCCTCGACGGCGTCGGCGTACGCCGGTCCGGCACGGCGCTGCTGCACGACCTGGACTGGCGGGTCGAGCTGGACGAGCGATGGGTGGTGCTCGGCCCGAACGGCGCCGGGAAGACGACACTGCTCAACCTCGCCGCCGGACGGCTGCACCCGACCACCGGCACCGCCCACGTGCTCGGCGAGCGCATCGGCCGCACCGACGTCAACGAGCTGCGCACCCGCATCGGGCTCTCCACCGCCGCGCTCGCCGAGCGGGTGCCCGCCGACGAGCGGGTCAGCGACGTGGTCGTGACGGCCGCCTGGTCGGTGCTGGGGCGCTGGCGGGAGAGCTACGACAGCGGCGACGAGGCCCGCGCCCGCGCGCTGCTGAGCCAGCTCGGCATCGGCGGCCTCGCCGACCGCGCCTACGGCACGCTGTCCGAGGGGGAGCGCAAGCGGGTGCAGATCGCCCGCGCGCTGATGACGGACCCGGAGCTGCTGCTGCTCGACGAGCCCGCCGCCGGGCTCGACCTGGGCGGGCGGGAGGACCTGGTGGCCCGGCTGGCCGAGCTGGCGTACGACCCGGACGCCCCGGCGCTGGTGCTGGTGACCCACCACGTGGAGGAGATCCCGCCCGGCTTCACCCACGCGCTCCTGCTGCGCGACGGCCAGGTGGTGGCCCAGGGGCTGCTCGGTGACACCCTCACCGGGGACAACCTCTCCAAGACCTTCGGGCTGCCGCTGGTGGTCGAGCGCTCCGGCGACCGGTACACCGCCCGCGCCGCCTGAGGCGCCAGAAGGAGGTCGGCGTGCGGCAGACCAGGGTCGTCGTGGTGGGCAGCGCCAACATGGACCTGGTGGGCACCGCCCCCGCCCTGCCCCGGCCGGGGGAGACCCTGCTCGGCACCGGCTTCGTCATGGTGCCCGGCGGCAAGGGCGCCAACCAGGCCATCGCCGCGGCCCGCGCCGGCGCCTCCTGCGCCTTCCTCGGGGCGATCGGCTCCGACGCGTTCGGCGTCACCCTGCGGGCCCGGATCGCCGCCGCCGGCGTTGACACCGACCAGCTCCGCACGACGTACGGCATGTCGGGGGTGGCGCTGGTGATGGTCAACGCCGAGGGCGAGAACGCGATCCTCGTCACCCCCGGCGCGAACGCCTCGATGACCCACCTCACCGAGCCCGAGCTGGCGGCCGTACGCTCCGCGGACGTGCTGCTCGCCCAGCTGGAGATCCCGGTCGGCACGGTGACCCGGGCGGCGGTCGCTGCCCGGGCGGCCGGCAGCCGGGTGGTGCTCAACGCCGCGCCGGCGGTGCCGGTGCCCCCGGAGCTGTTCGCGGCGACGGATCTGCTGGTGGTCAACGAGACCGAGGCGCAGGCGCTGACCGGGCGCGGTCGGGACGACCCGTCGGCCCTGCTCGATCTGGTGCCCCGGGCGGTGCTCACGCTCGGCGCGCAGGGCGCCTGGTACGGCGACCGGGACGGTACGGCGGTGCACGTGCCGGCGGTCAAGGTCGACGTGGTGGACTCCACGGCGACCGGGGACGCCTTCACCGCCGCCCTCGCGGTCGCCTGGGGCGAGGGCCGGGATCTCGTCGACGCGGTGCGTTGGGCGGCGGCGGCCGGGGCGGCCTGCGCCCGCCGGCTCGGCGCCTCCTCGGCCCTGCCCAGCCGGGCCGAGATCGAGGAGCTCTACACCCCGGCCTGATCCGGCCCCGGAACGTCGGCCGCCCCTTCGCTGCTGCTTCTCGCTGAATCAGCAGCGGGCCGTTTCCGCTAGGCCGGGTGCTTGATGCTCTCGATGATGCGGGCGAAGCCCTCCTTCCCGTGGCCCGCCTCGATCTGGCGGTGCAGGAGCCGCTGGACCGTGGCGACGACCTCCGTGCTGATGCCCTGCTCGGCGCTGGCCGCCAGGATGTCGCCGAGGTCGGAGAACTCCAGGCTCTGCTGTCCGTCGACGGTGTAGTCCCCGCCGTCGATGACCGCGCCGAACTCGTGGAAGGCGCCGGTCATGGCGGTCAGCCAGGGCGCGGCCATGGTGGCGAACTTCGCCGCCGTCACGCCGGCCGGCGCGACCATGGCGGCGCCGTGCATGAACCCGGCGAACATGACGTACATGCCCGCGAGCAGGGCGAGGTCGTAGAGGGACGCCAGCCCGGGGTCCTCGCCGAACCAGGTGCTGTCGCCCCACACGTCGAGCAGCGGCTGGTACTGGCGGAAGGCGTCGGCCGACCCGCTGTAGAGGATCGACGATCCGGGCTGCCCGATCATGGAAGGTACGGCCATGATCCCGCCGTCGAGGTACGCGATCCCCGCGTCGGCGGCCCAGGCGGCCAGCTCGCGGGACTGGTCCGGTGACGTCGTGGTCACGTTGACCAGGGTCCGGCCGGCCAGGTCGCCGGCGAGCGGGTCGAGCACCTCGTGGACGGACGCGTGGTCCAGCAGGCAGACGATCACCAGTCGGCTGGCCCGGACGGCGTCGCCCGCCGTGGTGGCGGCCCGCGCGCCCTGCGCGACGAGGTCGTCCGCCCTGCCCGGCGAGCGGTTCCACACCGTCGTCTCGTGCCCGGCCTTCAGCAGCGCGGCGGCCAGCGCGCTGCCCATCGCGCCCAGCCCGAGAACGCTCACCTGGATGCCGTCGTTCGTTGTCATGTTCGGGGCTCCCCCTCGCGAGTCGTGGTACGAGGAGATCCTCACCGCAGCCGGTAGAGTGCGCCAGTACCGACTAATTTGTCAGGTACTTACCTCTTGGTAAGTGCAGCGGGAGGCGGCATGGCAACGAAGGCGCGACGCGGTCCCTACATCTGCGGCATCGATGCCGCGATGGACGTCGTCAGCGGCAAGTGGAAGTCGCTGATTCTCTGGGAGTTGCACCACCACGGGACCCGCCGGTTCGCCGAGCTCCGGCGCGGCCTGCCGGGCGTCAGCGAGAAGATGCTGATCCAGCATCTGCGTGAGATGGAGGAGGACGGGCTCGTGCACCGTGAGGTGTACCGCGAGGTGCCGCCGAAGGTCGAGTATTCCCTGACCGAGCACGGGATCTCCCTCAACGCCGCCCTGGCGCCGCTGGGCGAGTGGGGCACCGACCGCATCCGGCGGATCGGCGCCGACCGGGTCCCGTGAACGGGGCCGTGCCCGCCCCGCGCTAGACCGGGCCGCTCACCGCCGCTCACGCCTCCGCGTCGTCGCTGAGCTTCTCGCCGCGGCGGCGGAGCATGCCCAGCCCCGGGATGCCGGCGACGGCGAGCTTCAGGTCGCGGGTGACGTCGAGCAGGTCGTGCAGGTCCGGGCCGACCCGGTCCAGGGTGGCCAGGATCGGCAGGATGTCCGCCGTCAGGTGCTGCTTGAGCTTGGGCAGCTCGTCGACGAGCCGGATCGCGGCGGTCACCTCCTCGTGGGTGAGCTGCTCGACGAAGCGGTTCGCCATGGGCGCCGCCCGGCGCAACGCCGGCTCGTACGCCGTCAGCAGCTCGGCGGCGGTGGCCGCCGCCTCCGCCGCGGTGCCCACGGCGCCGGCCGCCCGACCGGCCACCGACTCGGCCTGCCCGACCACCACGGACGCGGCGGCGGCCACCTCGGTCGCCGTCCCGATGGCGGCGGTCGCGGCGGCGCTGATCGCGGGCACCTCCCGCACCGCGGCGTCGGCGTCGGCGAGCACCTGGTCGGTCCGGTCGAGGGTCTGCTCGACCCGCTCCACCATGCCGTCGATCCGGCCCACCGTGGCGTCGACCCGGTCCACCATGCCGTCGATCCGTTCCACCACCCCGTTGATCCGGGTCAGCAGCGCCTCCACGGAGTCCAGCACGGCGAACGCGCGGGCCGGCACGGCGGCGAACGAGGCCGCCGAGCCGAGAGCCTGGTCGAGGGCGGAGCGGGTCAGACCGACGACCGCGGCGGGCCGGGGGAGGGGAATCACCATGGCACCAAGTGTGCGTCGCCCGCGCCCGAACCGCCGGGCGGCACAAGGCGGCCCCGGGGCAGCGCCCAGGGCAAGGCCCCGGCAGCGCCCCGGTCAGGCCTCCGTGTGCTGCTCGACCGCGCGCTGGACCGCCCGGTAGATCTGCCCGAACCGCAGCGCGTCCGGCGTGCGCAGCAGCAGCACCTCGCGGCCGTGGTGCTGCACCCAGAGTTCGTGCACCTTGCTGCCCCGCTCGTAGGAGCGGTCGAGCCAGCCGAGCGGGATCTCCAGGAACGGGGTCAGGGCCAGCGCGCCGACCACGCACGCGGCGAGGATGACCAGGGCCAGCTGCCACTCGCCCCGGTCCTGCGCCGACCAGGCCAGCGCGAGCACGCAGACCACCGCGACCAGCGGGGGCAGCGAGAGGAGCAGGACCAGGATGCCCCGGCCCAGCACCCGGCCGCGTACCGCCAGCGTCTTCGGCCCCTGCGCGTGCCAGACGTACGTCACGTCGGCGATCGCGACGGCGTGGCCTCCGGCCCGGATCGACTCCGACGTCACCTGCACCGCGTCGTCCCGGTAATAGAGGGTCATCACTAAGCCTAACCGCTGCGCCGCGTCTACGACCGGCCGAGGTGGACGGCGGTCGATGCCGCGCGACTCCATTGGCTAGCGTCGGAGCGTATGAGCGGGCACGGGCACATGACCGAAGAGGAACGCCGGAACGAGGAGAACCGCAACGTCGAGGCGGTCCGCCGCTACCTGCGGGCGTTCGTCACCAAGGACCTGTCCGAGGTGCGCGCGGTGGTCGCCGAGGACGTGCAGATCTACGGTTCCGGCCAGCAGGTGCGGGGGCGGCACTTCGTCGAACAGGCCGTCGCGTCGCCCGGGCTGACCGTGCTCGACCAGCGGACCCACGCGCTCTTCGCCGCCGGCGACCGCGTCGTGGTCTCGCTGGCGCAGACCTACCGGCGCGACGCCACCGGCGCGACCGCGGTGCAGAGCGCCTGCAAGATGTACCGGCTGGCGGAGGGACGGATCGTGCAGTTCTGGGGCGAGCAGGACCTCTACGGGCTGCTGCGCGACCTCGGCATGCTGCCGGACGAGCCGATCGAGTTCTAGTGACGGCGGGGCGTCACCGGCTGGCCGGCCTCCACCGCCCGCTGCACCGCCCGGTAGATCTGCCCGAAGCGCAGGGCGTCGCCGGTGCACAGCAGCCGCACCGGCTGGCCGCGCCAGCGCGCCCAGATCTCCAGTTGCCGGCTGCCCCGCGCGTACGAGCGGTCCAGGTGCTCGAAGAGGAAGTCGGCGACCGGCCCGACCGCGAGCCCGACGAGCACCGAGGCCCCGACGATGGCGACGGTGACGGTGAGGGAGCGGTCCAGCGTGAGCGCCAGCGCGATGCCGAGCGCGGCGGCCACCAGGGGGCCGGCCAGCGCCGCGCCGATCGCGCCCCGGCCGGCGAGCACCCGCCAGGACCGGCTGCCACGCCGGTGCCAGACCATGCTGATGTCGGCCAGCCGGAACGTGCGGCCGTCCACGCGGACGGCGGCGGACGTGATCTGGACCGACCTGTCGTCGTAGTAAGTGATCATGGCTGCACTCCCGGTGGGCGGGCCTGACACCACACTACTTACCGTTCCTAGAGACTGAGCATGGGTTGCGCAGGCTCAGTCGCGTGCCCCGGACGGTGTTGGGCGCGCTGGTCTCCCGCGTTCGCTGCGCGTCCGGCGCCTTCGGATCGTGTCCGTGGTCCGGGAATGTGGGGGCGGGTTCCCTCACGTCCTCGGGTGCCTGGTCCGGTCTGGGCGGTCCGATGCCCGCGATGATCGCTCTGGTCGTTGCGGGGCGGTGCCGTCCGTCGTCGGATCGGGTGTCCGAGGGCGCGTCGTCCGATCGCGACGCTGGCGGCGTCGTGACAGGTGGTCTTGCGGTTGGTGCTGGTCAGGGGGCGCTGCCAATGCTGGGCGCCCCATTTGGAGGTGTAGGCGGGATCGACAGCGACGACAGTGATGCCCAACTCGGCTGCCATGCTGACGAGCCGGGACCGCAGCTTGGCTACGGGCATGCCGGAGATGAGCTTGCGGAACCGTTTGCGGCGGCCGTGTTTCTCCCGCGTTTTCTGCGCTGTGAAGTCGAGGTCTTCGATCGCGATGTTCAGCGCGTGCCGCTTGGCCCAGTGTAGAAGCCGGATCAGGGCGTGCCGCACCTGTGCGTCACGATGGTCGATGTTACCTGACAGGTCGTAGGTGAAGCGGCGTGGCTCACCCACGGGATTGCCGTGCTCGTCCAGGCGCCAGGCGGCGAGGTGGTCGGCGTTGGTGTCCACACCGATGATCCCGTTCACCCTGGCGGCGGTCAGTGGCATGGTCCGGGCCGTAGGGATCGTCCACGAGGCGGTCAGGTACCAGCGGCGCCGGTCCACGTCTTCGTGGATGCGGTACGCCACCGCCCGGTTGGCGGTGATGCGGTCGCGCCAGGTATCGCCACGGTGCGGGAATGACACCGTCGCGGCGAGCACGTACCGGCCGTGCTTCGCGTTGGCCAGGTGTGCCAGTGGGGCGGGGAGTTTGACGGAGACCTCACCGCCGGGGGTGACGCGGATCGTCTCGTTGCCGTACCGCTTCCCTGACTCGCCGTCGGCCTGGAGGAACCGCCGTTCGGCCTCCCACCGCTGCCGCCAGTCGGCTTCGGTGAGCTGTGCGGCGTCGAGGTGGTGACGGTTGCGTAGCAGCCGCTTCCCGCCCCGGACGACACGGACCCGGCCCGTGGCGCGGTCGCCCCGCTCACGCTCAAGTCGGTCCAGGAGCACATGCAGGCGCCGGCTCTTGGTGAACCACTCCTGCGCGCCGCGGTAACCGCCCGGAGCCCGTTTGCTGCCCTTCTCGCCGAGCGGCAGCGACAGTCGGTGCGCGATCGTCTTGATACCGGCTTCGAGACCTTGGATGTGGGCGAGCTGGGCGCGGCGCGACAGCGCCCACTGGTCGTGCGTGGCCTTCGTGATCGACCCGGCCCAGCGGGAGGACGACGCAGCCGTCAGGGCGCGTTTCCGCTCTGCCCAGGCGTTCGTGTCGTGGTCGAGGCCGGACCCGCAACGGGCCTTGAGATCCTTCCCGGCAAGCGTGCCGAGATGGTCACCGACCAGCCGCAGAACCTTCTCATCCTTGCCGGTGAGGCCCTTGAGCCGGTCGCGAATCGCGACACCAGACGGGCCGAGCACGACGAACGGCGCATCGATCGGCCGCAGGTCAGCCATGCTGCGCGGCCTCCAACGCCTTACGCGCCCGGTCACGGGCCGAGCGGCGGCCGTACAGGCGAGCGCAGAACGAGGTCAACACCTCCACCATGTCCCGCACCAGATCGTCGGCAACCTCACCGTCATCCAGGACGACCAGCCGGCGACCATGCGCGGACAAAGTAGCCTCAACCAGCTCCACATTCATCCGCCCAAGGCGGTCCTTGTGCTCCACCACCACCGTGGTCACGTCCGGATCGGCGAGGAGCCGACGGGCCTTACTGCGGCTGCCGTCCATCCCGGAGCCGATCTCCGCCTCCACACGCACGATGCGGTGACCGGCCTTCACGGCCCACGTCGACAACCGGGCGACCTGGCGCTCCAGGTCAGACCTCTGATCATGGGAGGACACACGGGCATACAAGCCCAACCCACCGACAGCTTCCGCAGTGGAGTTGGCCTCGATGTTCACCAGAATCGTGCGCGGCCCGACACGCTGAGCGGGCACGGGAAGCGTCCCGTTACGAAACCAGCGATACGCCGTGTGGGGATTAATCCCCTGCGCTCGCGCCCACTCAGTCAGATTCACGCGAAGACCATAACATCACTGATACAACCTCATACACGCTCATGCACACTCACCCGAAGACAGTTCCGACCCCAACGACCCTCGCCGTAAGGTTGGCTCGCGACATCGACGAGGAAGTGAGGGCCAGCGTGGGCGAGTTCGTGCGGCTGGAGACCAAGGACGGCATCGGCACCATCCGGCTGGAGCGGCCGCCGATGAACGCGCTGAACACCCAGGTGCAGGAGGAGTTGCGCGCCGCGGCAGCGGCGGCCACCGCGGACCCGGGTGTCCGCGCCGTCATCGTGTACGGCGGCGAGAAGGTCTTCGCCGCCGGCGCGGACATCAAGGAGATGGCTGACATGTCCTACGTGGACATGGCGGAGCGGGCGGCCGACCTGTCCAGCGCGCTCGGCGCGATCGCCCGGATCCCGAAGCCGGTCGTCGCCGCGATCACCGGTTACGCCCTGGGCGGCGGCTGCGAGCTGGCGCTGGCGTGCGACTGGCGGGTCGTCGCCGAGGACGCGAAGCTCGGCCAGCCGGAGATCAAGCTCGGCATCATTCCCGGCGCGGGCGGCACCCAGCGGCTGGCCCGCCTGGTCGGCCCGGCCCGCGCCAAGGACCTGATCATGTCCGGCCGGATGGTGGACGCCCAGGAGGCGCTGCGGATCGGGCTGGCCGACCGGGTGGCCCCGGCCGCCGAGGTCTACGACACCGCGGTCGAGCTGGTGCGCCCGTACCTCACCGGCCCGGTGCAGGCCCTGCGCGCCGCGAAGCTCGCGGTGGACGGCGGCCTCGACATGGACCTCAACTCCGGCCTGGCGTGGGAGAGCCAGCTCTTCGCGGCGCTCTTCGCCACCGACGACCGGCGCGAGGGCATGGCGGCGTTCGTGGCCAAGCGCAAGCCGGACTTCATCGGCCGCTGACCGGCCTGGGCCGGCGGCGCGCCCGCCGGCCCAGTGGCTCGCCGACCGTGGGGCGTCCACCACCGACGTGGACGCCTCACGCGCCGAGCCGAGGACGGTTCACATTCCGCCTACCGGTGAGTAGCGTGTGACTCCGGTCATGCGGACGAAGGGACAGCGGCGATGACGGAGCGGATCGAAGGTCACGGCGGGGAGCTCGCGCTCGCGGCGCTGCGCGCGTACGGGGTGCGGGAGATGTTCACCCTCTCCGGCGGGCACGTCTTCCCGCTCTACGACGCCGCGCACAAGACCGGCTTCCCCCTCTACGACGTCCGGCACGAGCAGTCCGCCGTATTCGCCGCCGAGGCGGTGGCGAAGCTCCAGCGCCGCCCCGGCCTCGCCGTGCTCACCGCCGGCCCCGGCGTCACCAACGGCATCTCCGGGCTGACCAGCGCCTACTTCAACGCCTCGCCGGTGCTGGTGCTCGGTGGTCGGGCCCCGCAGTTCCGCTGGGGCTCGGGCAGCCTCCAGGAGATGGACCACCTGCCGCTGGTCGCCCCGGTCACCAAGCACGCCGAGACGGTGTTCAGCCCCGACGACATCCCGCGCGCGGTGACCGCGGCGCTGACCACCGCGCTCACCCCGCACCGGGGCCCGGTCTTCCTCGACTTCCCCCTGGAGGCGGTCTTCTCGGTCGCCGACGCCGAACTCCCCGCCCTGCCGGGCATCGCGCCCGTCGAGCCCGACCCGGACGAGGTGGCGAAGGCGGCCACCCTGATCGCCGCCGCGAGCCGCCCGGTGATCATCGCCGGCTCCGACGTCTACGCCGGGGACGCGGTCGACGCCCTGCGGGCCGCCGCCGAGGCGCTCCAGGTGCCGGTCTTCACCAACGGGATGGGCCGGGGCGCGCTGCCGCCCGAGCACCCGCTCGCCTTCGCCAAGGCCCGCCGGGTGGCGCTCAAGGGCGCCGACGTCGTCGTGGTGATCGGTACCCCGCTGGACTTCCGGCTCAGCTTCGGCGACTTCGGCGACGCGAAGGTGGTGCACGTCGTCGACTCGCCCAGCCAGCGGGCCGGGCACGTCCAGCCGGCCGCCGCCCCCGCCGGCGACCTCCGGCTGGTCCTCACCGCCTTCGCCGACCACCCCGGCGACCGGGCCGACCACGCCGACTGGATCGCCGAGCTGCGCACCGCCGAGGACGCCGCGAAGGCCCGCGACGCCGCGGAGATGGCCGCCGAGACCGACCCGATCCGGCCCGCCCGGGTCTACGGCGAGCTGCGCCGGGTCCTGGCCCGCGACGCCATCACGATCGGCGACGGCGGCGACTTCGTCTCGTACGCCGGCCGCTACCTGGAGCCCGCCCAGCCCGGCACCTGGCTCGACCCGGGCCCGTACGGCTGCCTCGGCACCGGCATGGGCTACGCGATGGGGGCCCGGGTCAGCCACCCGGATCGGCAGATCTGCGTGCTGATGGGCGACGGCGCGGCCGGCTTCTCGCTGATGGACGTGGAGTCCCTCGCCCGGCAGAAGCTGCCCGTGGTGATCGTGGTCGGCAACAACGGCATCTGGGGCCTGGAGAAGCACCCCATGCGCGCCATGTACGGCTACGACGTCGCCGCCGACCTCCAGCCGGAGCTGCGCTACGACCAGGTGGTGAGCGCTCTCGGCGGCGCGGGCGAGACGGTGGCGAAGGCCGCCGACCTCGGGCCGGCCCTGCAGCGCGCCTTCGACGCCGGCGTGCCGTACCTGGTGAACGTGCTCACCGACCCGGCCGACGCCTACCCCCGCTCGTCGAACCTGGCCTGAACCACCGCCCGCCGCCGTCGCCGCGCCCCGGCGACGGCGGCGGCCGCGTTTCACCACCAGCAAAATCGGCGGTACGTCAGCGCCTGTCGCCGTAACGTCAGCCTGGGATCGGCGGAATGTCAGGGATGCCGGTCATGGCGGTTCGACCAGCGAGAACGACAGGAGTTGCGATGGATCACGCGATCCGCGCGGAGGGGCTGGTGCGCCGGTTCGGCGACACCACCGCCCTCGCCGGTGTTGACCTGGCCGTCCCCACCGGCACGGTCTTCGGCCTGCTCGGGCCGAACGGGGCCGGCAAGACCACCACGGTCCGGGTGCTCGCCACCCTGCTGCGCGCCGACGAGGGGCGCGCCACGGTCGGCGGCTTCGACGTGGTGCGCGACGCCCACCGGGTGCGCCAGTTGATCGGCCTGACCGGCCAGTACGCCTCGGTCGACGAGACGCTCACCGGGGCGGAGAACCTGCTGCTCATCGGGCGGCTGCTCGGCTCCTCCCGGGCCGACGCCAGGGCCCGCGCCCGGCAGTTGCTCGCCGACTTCCACCTCAGCGACGCCGCCGACCGGCCGGCCAAGACCTACTCGGGGGGCATGCGCCGCCGGCTCGACCTCGCCGCCAGCCTGGTCGGCCGGCCGCAGGTGCTCTTCCTCGACGAGCCGACCACCGGCCTCGACCCGCGCAGCCGCAACGAGCTGTGGGACATCGTGCGTGGCCTGGTCTCCGACGGGGTGACGGTGCTGCTCACCACGCAGTACCTGGAGGAGGCCGACCAGCTCGCCGGGGAGATCGCCGTCGTCGACCACGGCCGGGTGATCGCGCAGGGCACGCCCGAGGAACTGAAGGCCAGGACCGGCGGCCAGGTGCTCGCCGTCCGGCCCGCGGACGCGGCCGACCTGCCGACCGTGGTGGCCATCGCCGGCGAGGCGGTCCACGCCACCCCGGAGGTGGCCCAGAGCACCGTCACCGTGCCGGTGAACGACCCGGCCGTGCTGCCCGCCGTGGTGGGCCGCCTCGACGCCGCCGGCATCGCGGTCGCCGAGCTGGCCCTGCGCGGCTCCAGCCTGGACGAGGTGTTCCTCCAGCTGACCGGGCACCGCGCCGACGCCGACGCCCCTTCCGGGGCCGACCTGGAGAGGACCCCGGCATGACCGCCGCCACCCTGACCGCACCGGTCGCGCCGGCCCGCCGGCTCGGCCCCGCCGCCGGGCTGCGCCACACCTTCACCCTGGCCTGGCGCAGCCTGGTGCAGATCAAGCACAACCCGATGGAGCTGCTCGACCTGAGCATCCAGCCGGTGATGTTCGTGCTGCTGTTCACGTACGTGTTCGGCGGGGCGATCTCCGGCTCGCCCGGGGACTACCTGACCTTCGCGCTGCCGGGCATCATCGTGCAGAATGCCTTCTTCGCCACCATGACCACCGGGTTCGGGCTGAACAACGACCTCACCAAGGGCGTGTTCGACCGGCTCCGTTCGCTGCCCATCGCCCGCTGGGCGCCGCTGGCCGGGCGGATCCTCGCCGACACGGTCAAGCAGGCGTGGTCGGTGTCGCTGCTCGTCGGCGTCGGCGTGATCCTCGGCTTCCGCCTGGGCAACGGCCTGCCCGGCCTGCTCGGGGCGTTCGCCCTGCTGCTCGCGTTCTCGCTGGCCGCGTCGTGGATCTCGGTGCTGGTCGGCGTGCTGGTCAACGAGCCGGAGAAGGTGCAGATCTTCGGCTTCATGGTGATCTTCCCGCTGACCTTCACCAGCAACGCGTTCGTGCCGACCGAGACCATGCCCGGCTGGCTCCAGTCCTGGGTCGAGGTCAACCCGGTCACCATCCTGGCTGACGCGCTGCGCGGCCTGCTGGTCGGCGGGCCGGTGGCCGTGCCGGTGGTGCAGTCGCTGCTCTGGGCGGCCGTCCTCGCGGCGATCTTCGCCCCGCTCGCCGTGCGCGGGCTCCGGCGCCGGGTGTGACCCGCAACCGGCCGCCGGCTACACCTCGGGGCGGTCCTCTTCGCGCGGCGGCTCGCCCTCGCGTCGGCGCAGGTCGTCCTCGCGTCGGCGCAGGTCCTCCTCCCAGCGGGTGAACAGCTCCTGGTCCTCCCGCCGGGAGCGCTCGCCGAGCGAGCGGAGGAACTCGGGGTCGTCGTCCGGGGCGACCGGGCGGGGCCGCTCGCGGGCCGGCAGGATCCGGCCCGTCGACGGCGCGCCGCCGGGCCGGCCCGGGGTGCGCTCGCGCCCGGCGGCGAACCAGGCGAGGGAGCCGAGCAGCGGGAAGAACAGGATGATCAGCACCCAGGCGATCCGGGGGAGGGCCTTGATCTCGCCCTCCTCCGCGGAGAGGCAGCTGATCAGCGCGCAGACCGCGAGGACGATCTGCACCACGAAGAGGAGGACGTACAGCCGGGCCATGCGTCAATGATGGCGCACCCGGTCCCGTCAACCCAGCCCGCGCGCCGCCAGGAGCGCGCCGAGCAGCGCGTAGCCGGCGGTGGCCAGGGCGACCAGGGGCAGCGCCCGCCCGTAGCGGGAGGCCGGGCCGACGGCGTTCGCCCGCCGCCAGCAGACCGCCAGCGCCGCGGCCCAGCCGAGCACGGCCAGCCCGGCGACGAGCGCGCCGAGCGTCCCGCCGGCGGGCGGGCCGGTGAGCGCCAGCCGCACGGTCAGCACCATGATCACCGTGAGCGCCAGCGCCGTGCGCCGCCAGGCCAGCCGGGTCCGCTCGGGTTGCAGCCCGGGGTCGCGCGCCGGCCGGCCCGGCGGCGTCCGCTGCGCGCCGGCGCTCACCGTTCGCCGACCGCCCGGGCCAGCACCGCCGCCACCAGCAGCAGCGCGCCGAGGCCGACGGCGAGGGCGAGCACCGCCGGGAAGCGGGAGGCCGGCAGTTCCTCGCCGAGCCGGATCGCCCGCTCCGTACGCGCCCAGTGGTCGACCGCCCGGACCGCCACGGTTCCGCCGAGCAGCAGCAGCGCGACGGCGATCACCTCACGCAGGTGTGCCAGCGGCAGCGGCGGCAGGAACTGGGCGGCGGCGAGCCCACCCGCGACCAGCGCCAGCCCCGTCCGCAGCCAGGCCAGGAAGGTCCGCTCGTTGGCCAGCGAGAACCGGTAGTCGGGGGTGCTGCCGACCGAGCGCAGTTCGCGCGGGTCGAACCATCGCCTGATCGCCTGCCACACGTGCCGATTATCCGCTTCCGTCCGGTCGTAGCCTGGAGCAGTGACGGATCTTGACGTGACGACGCTGCGGAACGCGTACGACCACCAGTTGCGGGCGTCGGTGCCCGACCCGCTGCCGGCGGGGGTGACCGTGGACCGGGACGGCCCGCTGGTCCGCCTCCTCGGCCTCGACCACGGCGGCTTCCTCACCTACCGCGACCTCGACGGGCTGACCGGCGCAGCGCTGGACGCGCTGATCGCCCGGCAGGTGGAGTTCTTCCGGGCCCGCGGGGAGTCGGTGGAGTGGAAGTGGCACGGCCACGACGAGCCGGCGGACCTGCCGGAGCGGTTGCGTGCCGCCGGGTTCGTGCCGGAGGAGCCGGAGACCGTCGTGATCGGCCCGGTCGCGCCGCTCGCGGCCACGCTCCCGGTGGTCCCCGAGGGCGTACGCCTGCGCGAGGTGACCGCCCGCGCGGACCTGGACCGGATCGTGGCGATGGAGGAGGCGGTCTGGAACGCCGACCGCAGCCACCTGGCCACCGGGCTGGAGAAGGAGATCGCGGCGGACCCGCAGTCGATCACGGTGGTGGTGGCCGAGGCGGGCGACGAGGTGGTGAGCGCGGGCTGGGTGCGTTACGTGCCGGGGACCGGGTTCGCCACCCTGTGGGGCGGCTCGACCCTCGCCCCGTGGCGCCGCCGGGGCATCTACCGGGCGCTGGTCACCTACCGGGCCCGGCTCGCCGCCCAGCGCGACCGGACGCTGCTCCAGGTGGACGCCTCCGACGAGAGCCGGCCGATCCTCCAGCGGCTCGGCCTCGTCCCGGTCACGACGACCACCCCGTACGTCTACACTCCGTGATCATGGAGCAGCGGTTGACGGCCGAGGAGCGGCTGACCCTCAAGGCGGGCGCGTTCGGGGCGGTGTTCCTGGTGGCCAACGCCGACCCGGGGATGCTCGCCCTGTTCCGGGAGAGCTTCGCCGCCTCCGCCGCGATGGCCGACACGAGCGGGATCGTGAAGGAGGCGCTGACCACCGGGCCGCTGCCGAAGCTGCCCCGGGACTCGGCGCTGGAGATCGAGGCGGTGGTGCTGCCGGCGCTGGGCCGCTCCGTCGAGATCCTGCGCGAGAAGTCGCCGCAGGACGTGGCTATCTACCGCGAGGTGGTGCTGTCCGCCGCCGAGCGGGTGGCCGGGGCGCACCGGGGGGTGGCCCCGGCCGAGGCGGCGGTCATCGAGCGGATCAGGGGCGCGCTGGCTCAGTCGGCGTGAGCCGGTCCGCCGGCGCGGGAGCGTGCCGGCCCGGCGACCAGAGCGCCCGGACGGTGGCGCGTACGCACCGGTCGCGGACCCGGCCGCAGGCGCAGCGGTACGCCTCGGGGCGCGCCCGGCGACAGGGGCGCCGCGGCGCGTCGTGCGGCGTGGCGCTGGAAGACTCTGACATTTCGCGACACCTCCCGATTTGCCAGATTACCCGCCCGACGGCCCGCCGTGAGCTGTGTCACCCTGAGGTCGCCGGAGGTCGATGCTACTGGCAGGTAACATTGCGCCGTGGGCAACTGCACAGCAGCCCGTGGTTGACCGATCGTTAAGTCACGCGGGAGGCTGCGCCCGTGACCGGGCGAGTGATCGCTACACCAAACAGGAGGGTCGTCGAAGCGCGATGAACATCGTCGTACTCGTCAAGCAGGTGCCCGATTCGGGCGCGGACCGCAACCTGCGCACTGACGACAACACCGTCGACCGCGGCTCGGCGAACAACGTCATCAACGAGATGGACGAGTACGCCATCGAAGAGGCGTTGAAGATCAAGGAGGCCCACGGCGGCGAGGTCACCGTCCTGACCATGGGTCCGGACCGGGCGACCGAGTCGATCCGCAAGGCGCTCTCCATGGGCCCCGACAAGGCCGTGCACGTCGTGGACGAGGCCCTGCACGGGTCCTGCGCCGTGGCCACCTCGAAGGTGCTCGCCGCCGCGCTCGGCCAGCTGAACGCCGACCTGGTGCTCTGCGGCGCCGAGTCGACCGACGGCCGGGTGCAGGTGATGCCGCACATGATCGCCGAGCGGCTGGGCGTCGCGGCGCTGACCGGCGCCCGCAAGCTCACCGTCGACGGCTCCACCCTGACCGTCGAGCGGCAGACCGAGGAGGGCTACGAGGTGGTCACCGCCGCCACCCCCGCCGTGGTCTCCGTCTGGGACACCATCAACGAGCCGCGCTACCCGTCCTTCAAGGGCATCATGGCCGCGAAGAAGAAGCCGGTGCAGACGCTCTCCCTGGGTGACCTCGGCGTCGCCCCGGCCGAGGTGGGCTTCGAGGGCGCGACCAGCGCCGTGCTGGAGCACACCAAGCGCCCGCCGCGCTCCGGCGGCGCGAAGATCACCGACGAGGGCGACGGCGGCGTCAAGCTGGTCGAGTTCCTCGCCACCGAGAAGTTCGTGTGAGAGGTCTGGACATGTCTGAGGTTCTCGTCGTCGTCGAAGCCACCCGGGAATTCGGCGTCAAGAAGGTCACCCTGGAGATGCTCACCCTCGCCCGCGAGCTGGGCACGGCGAGCGCGGTCGTGCTCGGCGGCCCCGGCGCCGCCGAGGCGCTGAGCGCCAAGCTGGGCGAGTACGGCGCGGAGAAGATCTACGCCGCCGAGGGTGACGACATCGACGGCTACCTGGTGGCCCCCAAGGCCACCGTCGTGGCCGAGCTGGTCAAGCGGGTGCAGCCCGCGGCCGTGCTGCTCGCCTCGTCCCAGGAGGGCAAGGAGATCGCCGCCCGCCTGGCCGTCAAGCTGGACAACGGCATCCTGACCGACGTGGTCGACCTGGCCGCCGACGGCACCGCCACCCAGGTGGCCTTCGCCGGCTCGACCATCGTCAAGTCCAAGGTCACCCGCGGCCTGCCGCTGGTCACCGTCCGGCCGAACTCGGTCAACCCGACCCCGGCGGTCGCCACCCCGGCCGTCGAGCAGCTCACCGTGTCGGTCACCGACTCCGACAAGCTGGCCAAGGTCGTCGACCGGGTCGCCGAGCAGAAGGGCTCCCGCCCCGAGCTCACCGAGGCCGGCGTCGTCGTCTCCGGCGGTCGCGGCGTCGGCAACGCCGACAACTTCAAGCTGGTCGAGGAGCTGGCCGACCTGCTGGGCGGCGCCGTCGGCGCGTCCCGCGCGGCCGTCGACTCCGGCTTCTACCCGCACCAGTTCCAGGTGGGCCAGACCGGCAAGACCGTCTCCCCGCAGCTCTACGTCGCGCTCGGCATCTCCGGTGCCATCCAGCACCGGGCCGGCATGCAGACCTCGAAGACCATCGTCGCGGTCAACAAGGACGGCGAGGCGCCGATCTTCGAGCTGGCCGACTTCGGCGTGGTGGGTGACCTGTTCAAGGTCGTCCCGCAGGCCGCGGAGGAGATCCGCAAGCGCAAGTGAGCTGACGCTCGCCCGCACCCGGGCCGGGAACCGCGCGGCGGTTCCCGGCCCGTCGCCGTCCGGCCCCGACCGGGGAGGATCGGAACCGACGACACGTCATCGGGCGCGGCCTGACCGCGGGTGGGGAGCTGATCGGCGGGCCGGGGAGCTGAGCCGGCCCGCCGATCAGCCCGTCAGAGGCCCTCGGCACGCTCTCGCGGAAGCCGTGGGCTGTCGGACGCCTCGGCGGAAACGTCGACAACCGAGTATGCCTGATGGCCGACGTCCGGTGGCAACGGCAGCAGCTCGTCCGACCCGTCGCCGAGCACACCGACCGGGAACATCCGTGTGTCGCGCGGGTCGGTAGTACCCCGCGACGTCCGAGAGATTCGTGACGTGCGGGTACGGGTCTCACCGCCCCGTGGGTCGGACGGCGTACTCCGGCCTCCATCCGGTCCGGGGCCGGTCGTTAGGCTGAGCCGTGATGGCATACCTGGATCACGCGGCGACGACTCCGATGCTCGACGAGGCACTGGAGGCGTACGTCGCCACCGCCCGCGAGGTCGGCAACGCGTCCTCGCTGCACGCGTCGGGCCGCCGTGCCCGGCGGCGGGTGGAGGAGTCGCGGGAGCGGGTGGCCGCCGCGCTGGGCGCCCGCCCCTCCGAGGTCGTCTTCACCGGCGGCGGGACCGAGAGCGACAACCTCGCGGTCAAGGGCATCTTCTGGGCGCGACGGGGAGCCGACACCCGGCGGGACCGGGTGGTCTCCAGCGCGGTCGAGCACCACGCCGTGCTCGACGCGGTGGACTGGCTGGTCGACCACGAGGGGGCCCGGGTGGGCTGGCTCTCGGTGGACGCCAGCGGCCGGCTCAGCCCCGACGAGCTGCGCGCCGAGCTGGCCGAGCACGGTGACCGGGTCGCGGTGGTGACCGCGATGTGGGCCAACAACGAGGTGGGCACCGTGCAGCCGGTCGCCGACCTGGCCGCGGTCGCCGCCGAGCACGGGGTGCCCTTCCACACCGATGCGATCCAGGCGGTCGGGCAGGTGCCGGTGGACTTCGCCGCCAGCGGGGTCGCCGCGCTGACCGTGACCGGGCACAAGCTCGGCGGGCCGACCGGGGTGGGCGCCCTCGTGCTCGCCCGCGACGTACCGGCCACCCCGCTGCTGCACGGCGGCGGCCAGGAGCGCGACGTGCGCTCCGGCACCCTCGACACCGCCGGCATCGTCGCCTTCGCCGTCGCCGTGGAGGCGGCGGTCAAGGGCCAGCAGGAGTACGCGGCCCGGATCGCCGCGCTCCGCGACGACCTGGTCGAGCGGGTCCGGCAGGCGGTGCCCGAGGTGGTCTTCAACGGCGACCCCACCGGCCGGCTGCCGGGCAACGCGCACTTCTCCTTCCCCGGCTGCGAGGGAGACGCCCTGCTGCTCCTGCTGGACGCCCAGGGCATCGCCTGCTCGACCGGCTCGGCCTGCTCCGCCGGGGTGGCCCAGCCGTCCCACGTGCTGCTGGCCATGGGCGCCGACGACGACCGCGCCCGCTCCTCGCTGCGCTTCACCCTCGGCCACACCAGCACGCCCGCCGACGTCGACGCCCTCATCGCCGCGCTCCCGGCCACCGTCGAGCGCGCCCGCCGCGCCGCCGCCCTCCGCACCCCCCGCTGACCCTCCTCACCGCGCCACCCCACCCTCGTCGCGCCCGCGATCTTGCACTCTCGGCCCCGTGATCGCGGTGTTCGCCCCTTTTGCCGGGGTGACAACTGCAAGATCACGCGGCGGACGACGTCGGCGCCAGGGCGGGGAGGTCGGGCGGGGCGGGGACGGGGATAGGCTCGGCGGGGTGAAGGGAGTGGGCCGGTGAGGGTGTTGGCGGCGATGTCCGGCGGGGTCGACTCGGCGGTCGCGGCGGCGCGGGCGGTGGAGGCGGGGCACGACGTGACCGGCGTGCACCTGGCGCTGGCGCGCAACCCGCAGACGTACCGCACCGGTGCGCGCGGCTGCTGCACGCTGGAGGACTCCCGCGACGCCCGGCGGGCCGCCGACGTCATCGGCATCCCGTTCTACGTCTGGGACATGGCCGACCGCTTCCACTCCGACGTGGTGGACGACTTCGTCGCCGAGTACGCGGCGGGCCGTACGCCGAACCCCTGCCTGCGCTGCAACGAGAAGATCAAGTTTGCCGCGGTGCTGGACCGGGCCGTGGCCCTGGGCTTCGACGCCGTGGTCACCGGCCACCACGCCCGGCTCGGGGCGGACGGGCTGCTGCGCCGCAGCGTCGACGTGGCCAAGGACCAGTCGTACGTCCTCGCGGTGCTCACCCGCGAGCAGCTCGACCGGTCGGTCTTCCCGCTCGGCGACTCGACGAAGGCGCAGGTCCGCGAGGAGGCCGCCCGGCGGGGGCTGGCGGTGGCCGACAAGCCCGACTCGCACGACATCTGCTTCATCGCCGACGGCGACACCCGCGGCTTCCTCGCGCAGCGCCTCGGCGAGGCGCCCGGCGACGTGGTGGACGCGACCACCGGCGCCGTGGTGGGCAGCCACACCGGCGCGTACGCGTACACCGTCGGGCAGCGGCGCGGCCTGCACCTGGACCGGCCGGCGCCGGACGGCCGCCCCCGGTACGTGCTCTCCATCACGCCGACGACCAACACGGTGACGGTCGGCCCGGCGGAGGCTCTCGAGGTCTCCCGGGTGCGCGCCGAGCGTCCGGTGTGGACGGGCGGGCCACGACCGGACGCCCCGCTGGAGTGCGAGGTGCAGTTGCGGGCGCACGGCGACGTGGTGCCGGCGACGGTCGAGCTGAGCGCCGACGGCCTCCGCGCCGAGCTGCGCCGCCCGGTGCGCGGGGTCGCCGCCGGCCAGGCGATCGTCGCCTACCGGCCGGACCCGGCCGGCGACGTCGTGCTCGGCTCCGCCACCATCGCCGGCTGACCGGTCGGGCCGCCCGGCGGCCGGATAGTCTTCGGCCGTGACAGATCAGGCGTGGCCCTGGCCGGCCGGCGCGGCGACCGGCATCGGTTCCCTCCCCGGCACCGACATCGCCGAGGCGCAGCGGATCGTCCTCGGCGAGCTTCCCGCGCTGCCGCACCTGCCGGAGCTGCCGGCCCGGGGCCCCGGCGCCGACCTGGTCGGCCGGACCGCCGGCCTCCTGGTCGAGCTGCCGGTCGAGCTGTACGCCGCCCGCTGGCGGATCGCGCCCCGCCCCGGGCGGGACCTGCGCCGCGCCCGCGACCTGATGGAACGCGACCTCGACCAGCTCGCCGAGCAGGCCGAGGAGTACGCGGGACCGGTCAAGATCCAGGCGGGTGGCCCGTTCACCCTCGCCGCGTCCCTGGAGCTGCCGATCGGGGGCCGGATGCTGCGGGATCCCGGCGCGGTGCGGGACCTCACGGGTTCGCTCGCGGAGGGGCTGCGCGCGCACGTCGCGGCGGTCGTCCGCCGGCTGCCGCACGCCACCGTGCTGCTCCAACTCGACGAGCCGTCGCTGCCGGCCGTGCTCGCCGGGCGGGTGCCCACCGAGAGCGGGTTCGGCGTGTACCGGGCCGTGGAGCCGGGCGTCGCCGGGTCGCTGCTGCGCGCGGTCGTCGAGGCGGCCGGTGTGCCGGTCCTGGTGCACTGCTGCGCGCCGGACGTGCCGCTGGAGCTGATCCGCGTCGCGGGCGCCGTCGGCGTGGCCCTCGACCTCGACCTCGTCACCGACCTGGACCCGCTGGGCGAGGCGATCGACGCCGGGCTCGGGCTGCTGGCCGGTGCCGCGCCGACCCGGCCGCCGGCCGCCGGTCGCGCGCCCACCTCGGCGCAGGTCGCCGACCGGGTACGCCAGCTCTGGGACCGCCTCGGCTTCCCGCGCCGGCGGCTCGCCGAGCAGGTCGTGGTCACCCCGGCGTGCGGCCTCGCCAACGCGACCCCGCAGTACGCCCGCGCGGTGCTCGCCGCCTGCCGGGACGCGGGGCGGCGGCTCGCCGAGGACTGAGGTTTCCTGTCGTACGGGCGGGGCACGATGGTCGGCATGATTGGAAAGCTGCGCACAGTGGTCATCGACTGTCCCGACCCGCGGGCCCTGGCCGACTTCTACTCCGAGCTGCTGGGCCTGCCGCCGGACGCCGACGCCAGCGACGACGGTTGGGTGGTGATCTCCGGCTCCGGGCACCGGCTCGCCTTCCAGAAGGCACCCGACCTGCGCCCGCCGGCGTGGCCGGACCCGCAGCGCCCCCAGCAGTTCCACCTGGACGTCGAGGTGGACGACGTGGAGGCGGCCGAGAAGCGGGTGCTGGCGCTCGGCGCCCGGCGGCTGCCGGGGGAGGGCGACGACTTCCGGGTCTACGCCGACCCCGCCGGTCACCCGTTCTGCCTGATCTTCTTCGACTGAGTCGTCCGCCGGCCGGATCCCGTCCGTCCGCCGGCACGGGCTCGGCGGGCCGCGGCGGTGGTGCGGGTTGCGGTCGGGCGGCATGATCGCGGGAATGATCGACACCTCGCTCCGGCGGGCCGCCGGCTCGCTCTTCGGCCTCGCCTACGGTGACGCGCTGGGCAAACCGACCGAGTTCCTGACCGTCGCCGAGATCGTTCGCCGCTACGGCCCGGCCGGCCCGCGCGAGCTCGCCGGCCACCCGGCACTGGTGACCGACGACACCCAGATGGCGCTGGCCGTCGGCTGGGCGCTGCACGACGCCCCGGCGCTGACGCCCGAGGCGGTCGAGCCGCTGCTGCGGCAGCGCTTCCTCGACTGGGCGGCCAGCCCGGAGAACAACCGGGCGCCGGGCATGACCTGCCTGCGTGCCTGTGCCGAACTCGGGCGGGGTGTGCGCTGGCAGGAGGCGACGGTCGCCGGCTCGAAGGGCTGCGGGGCGAACATGCGGGTCACCCCGGTCGGCCTGCTCGACGTCGACGTGGAAACCCTCGCCGGGCTGTCCCAGCTCCAGGCGGGGCTGACCCACGGGCACCCGACCGGCCTGGCGGCCAGCGAGCTGACCGCGTACGCCGTGTGGCTGCTGCGCGCCGGCGCGGCGCCGGCGGACCTGCCCCGCCTGCTCGCCGACCGGGCCCGCGACCAGCGGCGCGTCTACCGCGCCGACTGGCTCGGCGACCTCTGGCAGCGCCCCGGCGTGGAGACGCCGGAGGACTTCATCGCCCGCGGCTGGGACGAGTGCCTGGCGGTCCTCGGCCGCCTCGACGCCGCGCTCGCCGACCCGGACGACGGCGGCGACCCGTGCCGGCACACCGGCGAGGGCTGGATCGCCGAGGAGGCGTTGGCCACCGCGCTGTTCTGCGCGATCCGGCACGCCGACGACCCGGTCGCCGCGCTGGCCCGGGGCGCCACCACCGCCGGCGACTCCGACTCGATCGCCGCGCTGGCCGGCGCCTTCGTCGGCGCGGCCCTGGGCATGCCGGCCTGGCCCGACGCCTGGTCCGCCCGCATCGAGTACGCCGACCAGCTCCACGCCCTCGCCCGCGCCTTGGACTGACCTGCCCCGCCGTCCGAGAGCCCGCCGGACGGCGGTTCGGGCCGTGCGAGGGCCGGCCGGCCGGAGCGTCCCGTCGGGCCGTGCGAGAGCCGGCCGGCCGGCGCGTGGTCAGGCGCCGGGGAGGTGGGGCAGGCGGCGGATGCGGCGCCACAGGGCGGGGTCGCAGGCGACGGCGTGGCGGGAGAAGCCGACCAGCGGAACGTGGGCGGGCTCGGCCAGGTCAACGAAGCTGTCGTGGTCGGCCCCGGGGTCCCACTCCCGGGTCGGGATGCGGACGTGGTCGTCCCGGCCGCTCTTGTCCTGACTGGTGATCTTCAGGACGTCGGCGCCCCGGGCGTCGGCGCGCAGCACCAGGCAGGGCCGCACCTTCGAGCCGGTGCCGTCGGCGTACGGGACGTCGGCCCACCAGATCTCCCCCGGGCGCGGCGCGCCGGCGGGCGCCCGTTCGGCGGTACGCGGCCGGGGTGGCGCGGTCGACCGGCCCGGCCCGCCCGGCGACGCGGTGCCGCGGCCGGGCCGGGTGCGCGGGCGTTCCCGTCGGCGCGGGGCGTCGTCACGGGCACCGCGCCGCCACTCGTTCCACGCCCAGCCGGCCGCCACGGCCAGCGCGACCGCCGCCGCCCAGAGCAGCCATTCCGGCATCCGTACCCCCGCCTCGAGAGTCGGTGCGGCGCGGACGCCGCAGGTGGCGGGCCACCCGGCGCAGCCCGCAGTCCGGCGATCCTCGCACGTCGGCGGCCCTGGCGCCGCTCAGGCGTGGCGGGTGGCCGGCGGATTGTCCCACCGGACCGATACGGTGCCGGGGTAGCGGAATCACGGGAGGTCGCACGGTGTCCGAGGAAGCCATCCACCAGCAGGTCACTCCGGCACAGGAGGCGGCCGCGGGTGCCGAGCCGACCCTGGAGGCGCGGGAGCAGCACGCCACCCTGAGCCAGGAGCTGACCGAGCACCAGTACCGCTACTACGTGCTGGACGCGCCGACCATCTCCGACGCCGAGTTCGACCGGCAGTTGCGGGAGCTGGCGGCGCTGGAGGAGCAGTTCCCCGCGCTGCGCACACCCGAGTCGCCGACGCAGCGGGTCGGCGGCACCTTCTCCACGGACTTCACCCCGGTGGCCCACGCCGAGCGGATGCTCTCGCTCGACAACGCCTTCGCCGACGAGGAGCTGGCGGCCTGGGCCGAGCGGGTCGAGCGCGACGCGGGCGGGCCGGTGCCCTACCTCTGCGAGCTGAAGGTCGACGGGCTCGCCATCAACCTCACCTACGAGCGCGGGCGGCTGGTCCGCGCGGCGACCCGGGGCGACGGCCGCACCGGCGAGGACGTCACCGCCAACGTGCGCAGCATCCGCGACGTGCCGGGCCAGCTCTCCGTGTCGGCGGAGTTCCCCGACATGCCGGAGTTCATCGAGGTCCGCGGCGAGATCTACTTCCCGGTGGCCGCCTTCGCCGACCTCAACGCCGGGCTCGTCGAGCAGGGCAAGGCACCGTTCGCCAACCCGCGCAACGCGGCCGCCGGCAGCCTGCGCCAGAAGGATCCGCGGATCACCGCGTCCCGTCCGCTGCGCCTGGTGGTGCACGGCATCGGCGCCCGCCGCGGCTTCCAGCCGGTGACGCAGTCCGAGTCGTACGCGGCCCTGAAGGCGTGGGGGCTGCCGACCAGCGACCGTTGGCGGGTGGTGCCCGACCTGGCCGGCGTCGCGGAATTCATCGCCCACTACGCCGAGCACCGGCACGACGTCGAGCACGAGATCGACGGCGTGGTGGTCAAGGTCGACCCGGTCTCGATCCAGGGCCGGCTCGGTTCGACCAGCCGGGCGCCGCGCTGGGCGATCGCCTTCAAGTACCCGCCGGAGGAGGTGACCACGAAGCTGCTCGACATCGACGTCGAGGTCGGGCGCACCGGCCGGGTCACGCCCCGGGCCGTGCTCCAGCCCGTCAAGGTGGCCGGCTCCACCGTCGCGTACGCCACCCTGCACAACGCGCGGGAGGTCGAGCGCAAGGGCGTCCTGATCGGCGACACCGTGGTGCTGCGCAAGGCCGGCGACGTGATCCCCGAGGTGCTCGGCCCGGTGGTCGACCTGCGCCCCGCCGACGCCCGGCCGTTCGTCATGCCCACCACCTGCCCGGCCTGCGGCTCGCCGCTGGCACCGGCCAAGGAGGGCGACGTCGACATCCGCTGCCCCAACTCCCGCACCTGCCCCGGCCAGCTGCGGGAGCGGGTCTTCCACCTGGCGAGCCGCAAGGTGTTCGACATCGAGGCGCTCGGCCACAAGAGCGCGGCGGCGCTGCTCGACGCCCACATCATCACCGACGAGGGCGACCTGTTCTCCCTCGACGCCGAGCAGCTCGCGAAGTCGCCCTTCTTCGTCAACAAGGACGGCAGCCTCGGCAGCAACGCGGTCAAGCTGCTCGACAACCTGGCCGTGGCCAAGGAACGCGACCTGTGGCGGGTGCTGGTGGGGCTGTCCATCCGGCACGTCGGGCCCACCGCCGCGCGGGCGCTCGCCCGGCACTTCCGCTCCGTGGAGGCGATCGACCGGGCCGGCGAGGAGGAGCTCTCCTCGGTCGACGGCGTGGGGCCGACGATCGCGGCGAGCATCCGGGAGTGGTTCGCCGTCGACTGGCACCGCGAGGTGGTCCGCAAGTGGGCCGAGGCCGGCGTACGGATGGCCGAGGACGTGGTCGACGAGGGGCCACGCCCGCTGGAGGGGCTCAGCGTCGTGGTGACCGGCACGCTGGCCGGGTTCAGCCGCGACCAGGCCGCCGAGGCGATCCAGAGCCGGGGCGGCAAGGTCAGCGGGTCGGTCTCCAAGAAGACCTCCTTCGTGGTCGTGGGCGACAACCCGGGCTCCAAGGCGGACAAGGCGGCCAGCCTCAAGGTGCCCGTCCTCGACGAGGCGGGCTTCCAGGTGCTGCTGGACGAGGGCCCGGACGCGGCCCGGGGGGTCGCCCGCACCGAGGAGTGACGGCGGGCCGGCGGCGAAGCCGCCGGAACGTGGGGGCGGGCGCGCGGGAAATCCGCCCCGGCGGGCGCGCGGGCGGACGTCCGCGGTGTCGTCGGTGGGCGTCGCCGCGGGCGGCTTGCGGGGACTGGCCCGGATACCAACTTAATTACGACTACGACCGATTCGCGACTGTCGTGTCGGGCATTGCACCACCGAGGGCGTTTCATTGACGGCACGGCGTGTCAGCGGGTCACGCCTCGTGGACCGAGCCCCCCGGGAGGTGCGATGGAGGCCGCCGACCTGCGAAACTCCGTTCCGCCCGGCCGGGGACGCCCGTTCTTCGTCTTCGTCTGGTCGGTCGTCGCGCTGGCCGTGCTGCTCTGCGTACGCCCGCTGCTCGCCCTCCCGGAGGAGCTGCCGGAGCTGCCGGCGGCGTTCTGGGTGATGGCGGCCCTCGCCATCGGCTGCGACGCGCGCCCGTTCGTCCCGCCCGGGCGCCGGCAGACCTCGGCGGTCTTCCCGTCCACCTGCTTCACCTTCGCGATCCTGCTCGGCTGGGGGTTCGGCCCGGCGGTCGCCGTGCAGGCGGTGGCCGTCGTCGTCTCCGGCTGGCGGATGGGGCACGCCCCCTGGCGGACGGCCTTCAACGCCGGCCAGTACGCCTGCGCCCTGGCCGCCGCGTACGTGGTCACCTGGCTCGGGCCCGGCGGCATCTTCGACGGCGGCCCGCTGCGCTGGACGGACGTGGCCGTCGTGGGCGGCGCGACGGTGGCCTGGTTCGCCGTCAACTACGCGCTGGTGAGCGCCGCCGTCCGGCTGCGCTTCGGCGACCGCTGGTGGCCCAGCCTGCGGCAGGGGCTGGGCTTCGAGCTGCTCTCCACCGGTTCGCTGCTGCTGCTCGCCCCGGTGCTGGTCGCCGCGGCCCGGGCCAGCGCGGCGCTGATCCCGCTGGTGCTGGTGCCGCTGTTCGCCGTCTACCGGATGGCCCGGCTCAGCGTGGAGCAGCAGCAACTGGCCTCACTGGACCCGCTCACCGGCCTGCCCAACCGCAAGGCGCTGCTGGCCGAGGTCGGCGAGCAGGTGCACCTGCACGCCGAACGGGCAACCCGCGGCGAGCCCGGCGCCCACCTGGCGCTGCTCCTGATCGACCTGGACCGGTTCAAGAACGTCAACGACGCGCTCGGACACGCGGTGGGTGACCGGCTGCTGGTCGAGGTGAGCGCGCGGCTGACCGGCGTGGCCGGGGAGGACATGGTGGCCCGGCTGGGCGGGGACGAGTTCGCCATCGTGATGACCGGGCTGGCCGACGTCGATGAGGCTCGGGACCTCGCCGACCGGGTGGTCCGCGCGCTGGCCGAGCCGGTGCCCCTGGACGGGCTGCCGCTCGACGTGGGCGGCTCCATCGGCGTCGCGCTCTTCCCGGAACACGGTGAGGACTTCGCGACCCTGATGCGCCACGCCGACGTGGCGATGTACGACGCCAAGCACCGCAACGACACCGTGGCGGTCTACGCGGCCGAGTCGGACCACAACTCCGCCGAGCGGCTGGGCCTCCTCGCGGACCTGCGCCGGGTGCTGGAGTCCGGCCGCCCGGCCGGCGCGCCGCCGGCGACGCGGGCCGGGCTCCCGCCCGGGGACGCCGCGCGGGCCGGGCTCCCGGCGGGGGAAGCCGCCCCGGAGGGCCTACCGGCGGGGGAAGGCGCGCGGGCCGGGCTCCCGGGCGACGGCGACGGGCCGCAGGGGGCGGCCGACCGGACCGTGGCCGGTGGGGTCCTGGCCGAGGGGGGCGGCGGCCCCGCCGGCGTCAACGGTGCCGCGACGGCACCGGCCACGCCGGCGATGGGCGCGCGGGGCGGGGACGGCGCGGAACTTCCGGCCGACGCGGCGGGTCTGCGCCCCGACGCCGGATGCGGCCGCTGGCGGTTGCGCCGCCGCCGGCAGCGGACCGAGCCGCCGCACACCGACGAGTTGATCAACCGGATCGTCACCGCCGCCGACCCGATCCGCCGCCGGGCGGCGGCATCACCCGAGACCGGCCCGGACCGGGGCGACGGTCCCGGCCGCCGCGAGCACGCCGGCCGGCCCGGCGGCGAGACCGGCGTACGCCGGCAGGGCGCGACCGGCGACGGCGGCCGGCGCGGCGACCGCGACCCGGCGGGCCGGCGGGGTGGCCCGCTGGACGCGGCCCGACGGCGGGGCGCGGACCCCGGGCCGGCTCGGGGTCGGGACGCGGAGCTGGACCCGGCCGCCGACGCGGGCGAGATCACCATGTACTACCAGCCGCAGGTCGCGATCGCGACCGGTGAGGTGGTCGGCGTGGAGGCGCTGCTGCGCTGGCGGCACCCCCGCCGGGGGATGGTCGACCCGGAGGAGCTGATCCGGGTCGCCGAGCAGAGCGCGGTGATGCGGCTGCTGACCCGGCGGGTGGTGGACGACGTGGTGGAACAGCTCGCCAAGTGGTCGGCCGCCGGGATCGCCCTGCCGGCGGCGCTCAACGTCAGCGTTCGGGACCTGCACACCGGCGAGATCGCCGACCAGATCGCCGACCTGCTCGCCCGGTACGGCGTGCCGCCGCAGCGGCTGCAACTGGAGATCACCGAGGGGGCGCTGATGGCCGACCCCCGCCGGGTGCTGGCCACCATCTCCCGCCTGCACCGGATCGGGGTGGGCATCGCGCTGGACGACTTCGGCACCGGGTACTCGTCGTTGCAGCACCTGCGTCGGCTGCCGCTGTCCGAGGTGAAGGTGGACCGCTCCTTCGTGCTGGGGATGGCCGAGGACGCCGACGACGCGGCGATCGTGCGGTCGACGATCGAGCTGGCCAAGGCGCTCGGGCTGCGGGTGGTCGCCGAGGGCGTGGAGGACGAGCGCACCTGGCGCATGCTGCACGCCGCCGGCTGCGACGCCGCGCAGGGCTGGTTCTACGCCCGGCCGATGCCGGCCGAGGAACTCGTCGCCTGGCTGGCCCGCTACCGCCCGGTCCGCCCGACCCCGAGCGCCGACGCGGAGATCCCCCGCCGGCACGCCCGCTGAGCCCACCGCCGCCGAGCCCGTCGCCCGCCGAGCCCGTCGCCGGGATGCCTCTCGCCGGGGCGGCGGCCCGGCGCGCCGCGCCCATGGGGGGAGTCGGGGACGCGCCGCCCGGACGGAACAATAGACTCGCTCCGGTCACCGCGCGTCACGCACAATCGCCGCGCGGCCGGCACCGGCCCGACCGGCAACACCGTCACGAAGGGGGCACCGATGGCCGCCATCTCCCGCGAGGAGGTCGCGCACCTGGCGCGACTGTCGCGGCTCGCCGTCACGGAGGAGGAGCTGGACACCTTCGCCGGCCAGCTCGACGTGATCCTCCAGGCGGTCGCGCAGGTCGGCGAGGTCACCGCGGCGGACATCCCGCCGACCTCGCACTCGGTGCCGCTGACCAACGTCCTGCGGGACGACGTCGTGGTGCCCGGGCTGACCCCCGAGGAGGCGCTGTCGGGCGCGCCCGACGCCGAGGAGCAGCGGTTCCGCGTACCGCGGATCCTGGACGAGGATGTGGCGTCATGAGCGAGCGGATCACCAGGCCCGGTGTGTCCGGCGCGCAGGACGCCGGTGAGCGAAGCGAGGCGGCGGCATGAGTGACCTGACCAGACTGACCGCGACGGAGATCGCGGGGCTCGTCGCCGCCGGCGAGACCTCCGCCGTCGAGGTCACGCAGGCGCACCTGGACCGGATCGCCGCCGTGGACGACCGGGTGCACGCGTTCCTGCACGTCGACAGCGAGGGCGCGCTCGCCGCCGCCCGCGAGGTGGACGCCCGCCGCGCCGCCGGCGAGGAGTTGGGCCCGCTGGCCGGCGTGCCGGTCGCGGTGAAGGACGTGCTGACCACCAAGGGCGTGCCGACCACCGTCGGGTCGAAGATCCTGGAGGGCTGGCGCCCGCCGTACGACTCGACGATCGTGCAGCGGCTGCGCGCCGCCGGCACGGTGATGCTCGGCAAGACCAACATGGACGAGTTCGCCATGGGCTCCTCCACGGAGTACTCGGCGTACGGCCCGACGCACAACCCGTGGGACCTGAGCCGCATCCCGGGCGGCTCCGGTGGCGGCAGCGCCGCGGCCCTCGCGGCGTACGAGGCGCCGCTGGCGATCGGCTCCGACACCGGCGGCTCGATCCGTCAGCCCGGCGCGGTCACCGGCACCGTCGGCGCGAAGCCGACCTACGGCGGCACCTCCCGCTACGGCCTGGTGGCGTTCTCCTCCTCGCTGGACACCCCCGGCCCCTGCGCCCGCACCGTCCTGGACGCCGCGCTGCTGCACGAGGTGATCGGCGGGCACGACCCGCGCGACTCCACCTCCATCCCGCAGCCGGTGCCGGACGTGGTGGCCGCCGCGAGGCGGGGCGCCACCGGCGACCTGACCGGCGTGAAGCTCGGCATCGTCAGCGAGTTCACCGGCGAGGGCGCCGAGCCCGGCGTACTGGCCGCGTTCCGCGAGTCGGTCGACGCGCTGACCAAGCTGGGCGCCGAGATCGTCGAGGTGTCCTGCCCCCACTTCAAGTACGCGCTGCCGGCGTACTACCTGATCGCCCCGAGCGAGTGCTCCTCCAACCTGGCCCGGTTCGACGGCGTCCGGTTCGGCCTGCGGGTCGGCGACGACGGCAACCGGTCGCTGGAGGAGGTCATGTCGCTGACCCGGGAGGCCGGCTTCGGCCCCGAGGTCAAGCGCCGCATCATGATCGGCACGTACGCGCTCTCGTCGGGCTACTACGACGCCTACTACGGGCAGGCGCAGAAGGTCCGGACCCTGATCACCCGGGACTTCACGGCGGCGTTCGAGAAGGTCGACGCGCTGATCTCGCCGACCACCCCGTTCGTGGCGTTCCCGATCGGGGCGCGCACCTCCGACCCGTACCAGATGTACCTGGCCGACCTGTTCACCATCCCGACCAACCTGTACGGCGGGCCGGGCATCTCGGTGCCGTGCGGGCTCTCCGACGGGCTGCCGGTCGGCTTCCAGATCATGGCCCCGACCATGGCCGACGACCGGATGTACCGGGTCGCCGCGGCGCTGGAGAGCGCGGTCGGCACGTTCACCCCACCGGCACTGTGAGGCAGGAGCTCAGATGACGACGACACTGCCCGCGTACGACGAGGTCGTCGCGCGCTACGAACCGGTGATCGGCCTGGAGACCCACGTCGAGCTGGGCACGAACACCAAGATGTTCTGCGGCTGCCCGACCGACTTCGGTGGCGCGCCGAACACCCGGGTCTGCCCGGTCTGTCTGGGTCTGCCCGGTTCGCTGCCGGTGGCCAACAGGGCCGCCATCGAGGCGACGATCCGGATCGGCCTGGCGCTGAACTGCTCGATCGCCGAGTGGTGCCGGTTCGCCCGGAAGAACTACTTCTACCCGGACATGCCGAAGGACTTCCAGATCAGCCAGTACGACGAGCCGCTGTGCTTCGAGGGCTACCTGGACGTCGAGGTGAACGGCGAGCTGGTGCGGATCGGCATCGAGCGGGTGCACCTGGAGGAGGACACCGGCAAGACGCTGCACGTCGGCGGCACGACCGGGCGCATCCACGGCGCCACCGAGTCGCTGGTCGACTACAACCGGGCCGGCATCCCGCTGGTGGAGATCGTCACCAAGCCGGTCCCCGGCACCGGCGCGTTGGCCCCCGAGGTGGCCCGCGCGTACGTCACCGAGCTGCGCGACGTGATCCGCTCGCTGGGCGTCTCCGACGTGCGGATGGAGGAGGGGTCGCTGCGCTGCGACGTCAACACCTCCCTCAACCTGCCGGGCGAGGAGTGGGGCACCCGCACGGAGACCAAGAACGTCAACTCGCTGCGGTCGGTCGAGCGGGCGGTCCGGTCGGAGATCATCCGGCAGGCGTCCGTGCTCGACGCGGGCGGCCGGATCACCCAGGAGACCCGGCACTTCCACGAGGACACCGGCGACACCACGCCGGGCCGGTCCAAGGAGACGGCGACCGACTACCGCTACTTCCCGGAGCCCGACCTGGTGCCGCTCGCACCGGACACCGCCTGGGTCGCCGAGCTGAAGGCCGCCCTGCCCGAGCTGCCCCGGCTGCACCGTCGCCGGCTCCAGGAGCAGTGGGGCCTGTCCGACGCGGACATGCAGTCCGTGCTCAACGCCGGGGCGGTCGAGCTGATCGAGCAGACCGTCGCCGCCGGCGCGTCCCCGGCCGCGGCCCGCAAGTGGTGGTTGGGCGAGCTGTCCCGGCGGGCCAACGAGACCGGCGTGGAGCTGGCCGACGTCGGGGCCACCCCGGCGCAGGTCGCCGAGCTGCAGGGCCTGGTCGACGCCGGCAAGCTCAACGACAAGCTGGCCCGCAGCGTCCTGGAGGGCGTGGTGGCCGGCGAGGGCTCGCCGACCGAGATCATGACCAACCGGAGCCTGGAGGTCGTCTCCGACACTGGCGCGCTCACCGCCGCCGTGGACGAGGCGATCGCGGCCAACCCGGACATCGCCGAGAAGGTGCGCAGCGGCAAGGTCGCCGCGGCCGGCGCACTGGTCGGCGCGGTCATGAAGACCACCCGCGGCCAGGCCGACGCCAAGACCGTCCGCGAGCTGATCCTCTCCCGCCTCGGCGCCTGACCTGCACGAAAGGGCCCCTTCCGGACGCCTTCCGAGCAGGAAGGGGCCTGCCCCGCACCTCCCGAGCCGCCGCGCACGCCCGTCGTGCGCGGCGGCCCCGTACCCGCGCAACCCCGCCCGCCCCCGACCGGCCGTCAACGGTGACGTGCCGGACCCCTGGAGCCGAACGTGAACCGAACCGACCTCGACCTCCTCGACGAGATCCAGCAGCGGGTGCTCTGGCTCGCCACCCGGATCGTCGACGCGGCCAACCACGACCGCGACACCGGCGACGGGGTGAAGGTCGGCGGGCACCAGGCGTCCAGCGCCTCGCTGGTCACCGCGATGACGGCGCTGTGGTTCGCGCACCTGGACGCCGAGGACCGGGTGGCGGTCAAGCCGCACGCCTCGCCGGTGTTCCACGCCATCCAGTACCTGCTCGGCAACCTGGACCGGTCGTACCTGACGACGCTGCGGGCCCGGGGCGGGCTCCAGTCGTACCCGTCGCGCACCAAGGACCCGGACGAGGTGGACTTCTCCACCGGCTCCGTCGGGCTCGGCGCGGCGGCGCCGCTCTTCGCCGCCGCGACGCGGCGCTACGTCGACGCGCACTTCGGCGCCCGCCCGCACTCCCGGTTCGTCGCGCTGATCGGCGACGCCGAGCTGGACGAGGGGAACATCTGGGAGGCGGTCGCCGACCCGGCCACCACCGGCCTGGGCAACGTGATGTGGCTGGTCGACTTCAACCGGCAGTCGCTCGACCGGGTGGTGCCCGGGGTGCGGATCAACCAGTGGCGGGGCCAGTTCGAGGCCGCCGGCTGGCACGTGGTGGAGGTCAAGTACGGCCGCCGGCTCGCCGAGGCGTACGCCCGGCCGGGCGGGGAGCGGCTGCGCGACTGGATCGACGCGATGCCGAACGAGCAGTACCAGTCGCTGTTCGGGCTCGCCGGGCCGGCGCTGCGCAAGCAGTTCCTCGACGGCGCGCCCGACGGGATCGAGGCGTTCATCGCCGACATCGGCGACGACGAGCTGGGGCCGCTGGTCACCGACCTGGGCGGGCACGACATGGCGGCGATGCTCGACGCGTACGCCCAGTGCGACGCCGTCACCGACCGGCCCAGCGTGGTGTTCGCGTACACGGTGAAGGGGTGGGGGCTGCCGATCGCCGGCAACCCGCGCAACCACTCGGCGCTGCTCACCACGGAGCAGGTCGACGCGCTGCGCGCCGCGCACGGCCTGACGCCGGGGACCGAGTGGGACCGCCTCGACCCGGCGTCCCCGGCCGGCATCCGGGCCGGCGAGCGCCGGGAGGCGCTGTCCCGCGCGCCCCGCGAGCGGGCGCTGGGGGTCACCGTCCCGGAGGGCACGCGGGTACGCGCCAACAAGCCCATCTCGACGCAGGAGGTCTTCGGCCGGGTGCTGGTCGAGTTGGCCCGCAACCCCGAGGTCGGCCGCTACCTGGTCACCACCGCGCCGGACGTGGCCACCTCCACGAACCTCGCCGGGTTCATCAACAAGACCGGCGTCTTCGCGCCCACGGAGCAGCGTTCCTGGACCGAGGACCGGATGCTGCGCTGGACGGAGAGCCCCGCCGGCCAGCACATCGAGCTGGGCATCTCGGAGATGAACCTGTTCCTGCTGCTCGGCCAGCTCGGCCTGGCCTGGGACCTGTCGGCCCAGCCGCTGCTGCCGGTCGGCACGGTCTACGACCCGTTCGTGCTGCGCGGGCTCGACGCGTTCCTCTACGGCACCTACTCCGGCTCCCGGTTCGTGGTCGCCGGCACCCCGTCGGGCATCACCCTCGCCCCCGAGGGCGGGGCGCACCAGTCGACCATCACCGCGTCGGTCGGCCTGGAGCTGCCGGGGGTGACGTTCCTCGAACCCGCGTACGCGGCCACGCTGGACTGGCTGCTCTGCGACGCGCTGGGCCAGATCGCCGGTGGGTCGGCCCCGTCGGCGACGGCCGCGCCGGCCGAGGACGGGGCGTACTACTTCCGGCTCAGCACCCGCCCGATCGACCAGGCGCCCTTCGAGGCGGCCCGGGCCCGGCTCGGCGACGCGGTGCTCCGCCGGCAGGCGGTCGCCGGGGCGTACCGGCTGGTGGACGCCCACCAGGCGTACCCGCACCTGGCCGACGCCCCGGTCGTGCAGCTCGCCGCCTCCGGCGCGGTGCTGCCGGAGGTGCTCGTCGCGGCGGCGGAGCTGGCCGAGGAGGGCATCGCCGCGCACGTCGTCGACGTCACCTCGCTGGACCGCCTCTACCGGGCCTGGCAGCGCACCCTGCGCCAGGGCGTCCGTACGGCGACCGTGCCGAGCGTGCCCGGCGCGCTGCGTTCGGCGTTCGCCGACCGGGTGCCGGTGGTGACCGTGCACGACGCCGCCTCGCACGCGATGGCGTGGCTCGGCTCGGCGGTCGGCGCCCCGGCGGTGCCGCTCGGGGTGGACGAGTTCGGCCAGTCCGGCAGCGTCCACGAGCTGTACGAGCTGCACGACCTGCTGCCCGGCAGCATCGTCAACGCCGCCCTCGCCGCCCTGTCCCTGCGCTGATCCGGCCCGGGTCGGGTGTCGCGGGCGGTCGTCCGGCACCCGGCCCGGCGGCTCAGCGGGTCGGGGTGGGGGTGACGGGGGCCGGGACGCCCACCTTCGGGTTCTCCACGATGTGCCGCTCCAGGTTCACCTGCGCCTGGCCGGTGCCCCCCACGGTGATGTCGTCGTACGCCTGGAGCAGCTTGTCCTTGTCGAAGTAGAGGACGCTCATCGTCAGCGGGGTGGGCTTCTCGCCCTCCAGACCGCGCAGCCCGGCACCGCCCGTGGAGCCCTGCACGAGCAGCTGGGTCGGCATCTGCCCGGGCACCGCCGGCAGCTTCGACACCTGCCGGCTGTGGGTGTGCCCGGCGAGCACCAGCGGGCAGGTGCCCGACAGCGGGCCGGCCGAGGCCGGGTCGTGCACCAGCGCGATGTTCACCGGCTGCGGCGAGCTGCGCACCGTGGCGGCGAGCTGGTCGCCGGCACCGATCACCTGGTCGGCGACCTGCTTGGTGAGGCCGCTGCCCGCCGGCGAGGTGTTCTTGTCGGGCGTGAAGCGCGGGTCGCCGATGCCGGCGATGGTCAGCCCGGCGACCGTGGTGGTGGTGTTGTTGAGCACGATCGCGTTCGGCTGCCGGGCCACCGCCGCCGCCGTCCGGCCCGAGTCGTGGTTGCCGCGGATGTAGACGTACGGCTTCTTGAGCAGGCCGATCGAGCCGACGTACGAGGCCTCCGGCTCGCTGCCCCAGTCGGTGATGTCCCCGGTGTCGATCACCACGTCGATGCCGAACTGCTCCACGACGGTGCGGATGAGCTGCCAACCGGTCGGGTTGAGGTGCATGTCGGAGACGTGCAGCACCCGGGTCGTGCCGGGGGCCGGCTCGTAGACCGGCAGCGACGACACGGTGGTGTAGAGCTGGCTGACGTTGCCGACGATGTGCTGGAGCTGCTCGGCGTAGCGGGTGTAGTCGTTGGCGATCCGCCGGGCGTCGCCGACGATCGCGGGGGCGTTGACCAGCAGCCCCTCGTAGCGTGGCTCCTCGATGGCCTGCGGCCGGAGGGTCGCCGCGGCGGCGCCGAGGCCGCCGGCGGTGATCACCAGCGCCAGCCCGCCGGCCCAGGCCGCGCGGCGGGCGTCGCGGAAGACCAGCAGGGCCAGCAGCAGGGTCACCAGCACGGCCGACGCGAGCGTACGCAGACCGAGTCGCATCACCCCCTCGCGGACGTCGTCGACGGCGGTCTGGCTCGCCCGGTTGATGCTGGCCGGGTCGTCGATCAGCGCCTGGACGCGGCTCTGGTCCAGCGCGCCCAGCTCGACCGTCAGGTGCGTCGGCCCGTCGTGGCTGTCGAGCAGCAGCGCGCCCAGCGGCGGGATGTCGACGGTGGTGCTGCCGCTGACGGCCGGGGCCACCGTGAGGTCCGCCTGGAACGGGCCGATGTCGGTGCTCACCCGGCCGCCGGCGAGCACGCCGACGACCACCCCGACCAGGGCGACGACCAGGACCGCGAGCGTCACCCCGGCCGCACGGAGCGCGCGCCGGCCGGCCCGGTCGGGGTCGCCCCGGCGGGCACCACCGGTCACCGGGGCGTCCTCGTCCCGGTGCTCGTGCTGCTCGTTCTCCTGCCCGTCCATGTTGAGATTCTGACCTGCCCAGTGAGGGATCTTGGTAAACCCGGCCGAGCCCGTCGGGTCAGCTCCGGCCGGCGCCGCCGTCGGCGAAGACCAGACGCAGCAGCCGGTCGTCCTCGGGCGCGGGGTCGCCCCGCCCGTCGTGGTTGGAAGTGCTCACCCAGATCGAGCCGTCGGGCGCGGCGGCCACGGCCCGCAGCCGCCCGAACCGCCCGGTCAGCAGCTCGCGCGGCTGGCCGAGCACCGTGCCGGTGTCGGTCAGCTCGACCAGCCACAGCCGCTTGCCGCGCAGGCACGCGGTGACCAGCAGCCGGTCCGCGGCGGCCAGCCCGGAGCAGGAGGCGTCCGACGTCGGCCACTGGGTGATCGGGTTGACGTAGCGCTTGTCGTCGTCGCGCCCCTCGACCTGCGGCCAGCCGTAGTTGCGCCCCTTGGTGACCTGGTTGACCTCGTCCCAGGTGTTCTGGCCGAATTCGACGGCGTACATCCGTTTGCCCGGGTCCCAGGCGAGCCCCTGGACGTTGCGGTGGCCGAGGGACCACACCGGGGACTTCGGGAACGGGTTGCCGGGCGCGGGCTTGCCGTCCTTGGTGATCCGCAGGATCTTCCCGCCGAGGCGCTTGACGTCCTGCGCCTGAGGCCGGTCGCCGGCGTCGCCGGTGCTCGCGTAGAGCAGGCCGTCCGGGCCGAAGGCGAGGCCGCCACCGTTGTGGATGCCCGCCTTGGGGATGCCGGTGAGGATCGGGATGGGCGTGCCGCCGAGTTCCAGCCGGGCGATCCGGTTGTCGCGCTCCGTCGTGTAGTAGACGAAGACCGACTTGTCGCGCTGGTAGTCGGGGGAGACGGCGATGCCCATCAGCCCGCCCTCGCCGGACGCGGCCACGTCGGGGACGGTCTGCACCGGGGTGACCTTCAGCCCGTCGGGCCCCGACTCGGGGCCGACCCGCAGGATCCGGCCGCTGTCCCGCTCCGTGACCAGTGCGGCGCCGTCGGGCAGGAAGGCGATGCCCCACGGCACCCGCAGGCCCTTGGCCAGCACGGTGGTGACCACCTCACTGCCGGCGCCGCCGGCGCTCGCCGTCGTCGAGGGGGTCGGGAAGGTCGGCGGCTCGCCGGCCGGGTCCGGCTCGGGCTCGCCGAAGCTGCAACCGGCGGCCGCGAGCAGCAGCGCCGCGCACGACGCCGCCAGGGCCGCCCGGAGGCGGCGGGTGCGAGGGTACGGGGGACGGGCGCTCACCCGGCCCAGGGTAGCCCGCCGGGGCGCCGTACCGGGGCCGACGGATCGGACCGGGTGACGCGATCCGCCCCGCCCGGCCGGCGGCCCGGCCGGGGGCCTATCGTCGGCGGGCGTGAAGGTATGGATCCCGCACGAGTCCGGCCGCGCGTTCCTCGGGGAGCTGCCCTGGGACGTCACCGTCGAGGTGGTCGAGGACCCCGCCCGGCTCCCCTCGGAGGCGGCCGGTGTCCGGTTCTGGGTGCCGCCGTTCCTGGCCGGCGGCGACGCCACCGCGCTGCTGGGCGAGCTGCCCGACCTGGCGGTGGTGCAGCTTCTCTCCGCCGGGGCGGACGCCTGGGCCGGCCGGATCCCGGAGGGGGTGACGCTCTGCGACGCCCGGGGCGTGCACGATCCGTCCACCGCCGAGTGGGTGGTCGCGGCGATCCTGTCCCAGCTGCGGGCCTTCCCGGCGCTGGCCCGGGCGCAGGCCCGGCGCGAGTGGGCGTACGGGGAGGTGGCCCCCACCGACGAGCTGGCCGGCAAGCGGGTGCTGATCGTCGGGGCGGGCTCGATCGGCTCGGCGGTACGGGACCGGCTCGCGCCGTTCGAGGTGAGCTTCACCCTGGTGGCCCGGACCGCCCGCCCGGATCAGGGGGTGCACGGCGTCGAGGAGCTGCCGGGCCTGCTGCCCGAGGCCGACGTGGTGGTGCTGCTGGTGCCGCTGACCGAGCAGACCCGGGGGCTGGTCGACGAGACGTTCCTCGCGGCGATGCGGGACGGCGCGCTGCTGGTGAACGCCGCGCGCGGGCCGGTGGCCCGCACCGAGGCGCTCGTCGCCGAGCTGCGGACCGGCCGGATCTCGGCCGCGCTGGACGTCACCGACCCGGAGCCGCTGCCCGCCGACCACCCGCTGTGGGCGATGCCGAACGTGCTGCTCACCCCGCACGTGGCGGGCTCGGTGCGCGGCCTGCTGCCGCGGGCGTACCGGCTGGTCGGGGAGCAGGTCCGGCGGTTCGCGGCCGGCGAGCCGTTGGTCAACGCGGTCGTGGACGGCTACTGACCGGTGGCGGCGTGGCGGGTCAGCCGGCCGCGTCGGGCAGGGTCTGGCCGGTGGCCTCGACCAGCCGCGGCAGGTCGGCGCCGCGGACGGCCGGCAGCAGCACCGCCTGGCCGTCGTCGAGTCGGGCCACCGCCCGGCCCCGTGCGTCCGGGGCCAGCTCCACGACCCGGTCCCAGCTGATCCGGCGCTGCCCGACCAGCGCCCGCAGGCGCAGCTCGCGGGCGTCCACGTCGGTGCCGGCCCGCCACGCCCAGACCCCGACGGCGAGCGGGACGAGCAGCACCGGCAGCAGGTACCACCGGGCGCCGGCCAGCGGCAGGGCGCCGATGAAGGCGATGATCGCGGCGGCCAGGATCGCCTGGTTGTGCCGGAAGCGGACGGTGTCGGAGCTGCTCACCTCCCGATGATCCCACCCCCGCCGCCCCCGGTACGCGTCGGGCGGCGCCGGGCCCCACCCGAACGGCTGGCAGTGACGAGGGCCACTGTCGCCTCGGCGTCACCACGTGCCCGCGCGCTCGTTGGCGATAGATGGGCAGCGGACCCACCTCGTTCCGGCGCCCCGCACCGCCGCACCGCCGCACCGCCCGTGCCCCCTCACGAAGGCGACCGCCGTGCCCCTCGCGTACCCGTCCCACGCCCCCGCCCGCCGTCCGGCCGTGCCGGACACCCTCGTCCTCGCCGCCGTCGCGCTGCTTCTGCTCGCCGGCGCGACCGGTCGGATGCCGGCCCCGACCGTCGTGGCGCTGGCGGGCGCCGCCGGCTCCGCGCTGGCCGGCGCGCGGCTGTCCCGGCTGGCCGCCGGCCCGCCCACGCCGGCGCCCAGCCGTTCCCGGGCGGCCCGACGCGCGGCGCTGCCCCGTCGCGTCGCCGTGCTGCTCGACGCCGCCGTGGTGACGGCGGGGCTGGCCGCCGCCGTCCTCCCGCTCGCCGAGCCCCGCCACCGGCCCGCCGTCGCCGTGGCGGGGATGGTCGTCGCCGCCCCGCTCTTCGCCGCCGGGCTGCCTTCGCAGGCACGGACGCCGCACCCGGCCGCCCGGGTCCGGCTGCGGCGGGCCCTCGACGCGACCGCCGCCGGCCTCGGGCTCGTCCTCGCCGGTTGGCTGCTGCTGCCCCGCGACCGCCTCGACCCGCCGGCCCGGCTCGCGGCGGCGGTGGCCCTCGGCGGGCTCGCGATCGCGGTGCTCACGGCGCTGACCGGGCCGCACCGGCGCTCCGGCGCCGCCCGGTGCCGGGGCGGCGCGGCGCTCACCCTGCTCGGGCTGGTGGCGCTGGCCGCGCTTCCGGTCGGGACGTCGCCGGCCCGGGCGGCGCTGCTGGCCGTACCCCCGCTGGTGGGCGGGGTGCTGCTGACCGCGGCGGGGGCGCGGCGGGCGGCCCGGCCGCAGCCCGACCCGCCCGCCCTGCCCACCCTCGTGTGGCCCCGGGCGGTGGTCCCGGCCGCCGCGGCCGTGGCGGCCACCGGCTGGGAGCTCCGCTCCGACGGGCCGCCGGACCTCACCGCCGTGCTGCTCGCGCTCGCGGTCGCGCCGCCGCTCGTGCTCCGCGACCTGCTCCGGGCGGGCGAACCGCCCCCGCCGCCCCCCGCTGCCGTCCCGCCGGCCCCTGCTGAGGCGCCGGGGTCCGCCGACGCCGCGGCGACCTGCGCCGAGGCGGCACCGGCCCGCGTCGACACCATGCCCACCTGCGCCGAGGCGCCGGCGGCCCGGCACCGCTCGCCGGGGACCGGCCGGTCCGGCGGGCCGGCGGGCCGCGCCGAGCTGCTGCGGGCCCTCGCCGCGCTGCGGGACGCGCCGTCTCCCCGCGGCGCGCTGCTCGTCGTCGACCTGCACGTCCCCGGCGCCACCGCCGAGGGGCCCGGCCACGCTGACCGGGAGGCCGTGACGGCCGAGGTCGCCCGTCGCGCCCGCGCCGTCGTCGGCCCCGGGGACCTGCTCGCCGACCTCACCGCCGCCGGCTTCGCGGTGGTCACCGGGACCGGTTCCGTGCTGGCGTACGCGCTGGGCACCCGGCTGCTCGCCGCGCTCACCCAGCCCTACCAGGTGCCGGGCGGGGTGCTGCGGCTGCGGGCCAGCATCGGGCTGGCCGAGGTCGCCGGCACCGCCCCGGAGGACCTGCTGCGCCAGGCCGACCTGGCCCGGCGGCGGGCCGTGCAGCTCGGCCGGGACCGGGTCGAGTGGTACGACGCCTACCTGGAGGAGCAGCTCGTCCGCCGACTGGACCTGGAGCGGGAGCTGCCCGGGGCGGTCGCCCGGGGCGAGCTGGACCTCGTCTACCAGCCGGTGCTCGACCTGGCCGACCGGCAGCCCGTCGGCACGGAGGCGCTGCTGCGCTGGCGCAGCCCGGTGCTCGGCACGGTGCTCCCGGCCGAGTTCCTGCCGGTGGCGGAGGACCTCGACATCGTGGGCGAGCTGGGCTGCTGGGTGCTGGACCGGGCCTGTCGGCAACTCGCCGCCTGGTCGGCGGGGAGCCGGCAGCTCTGGATGGCGGTCAACGTGACCGTCCGGGAGTTGGCCGCGCCCGACTTCGTGCCCCGCACGGCGGCCGTGCTGGACGCGTACGGGGTGCCGCCCGACCGCCTGGTGGTCGAGGTGGCGGAGCCGAGGGTGGCCGGCGAGCTGCCGACCGTGGTGGCCCGGCTGGCCGGGCTCCGTTCGCTGGGCATCCGCACCGCGCTGGACGACTTCCGGGCCGAGCACGCCTCGCTCGCCCAGCTCCGCCGGCTGCCGATCGACCTGCTCAAGGTCGGCCCGCAGCTGGTGGACCCGGCGGACCCGCAGCGCCCGCTGATCGACGTGGTGGTGGCCGTGGGGGACCGGTTGGGGTTGGACATCGTGGTGGAGGAGCTGGAGTTGCCGGGCCTGGTCGACGGCGCGCGCCGGGCCGGCTGCCGGTACGGGCAGGGCTTCGCGCTGGCCCGCCCGGCCACCGCGGAGCGGGTGGAGGCGTACTTCGAGGAGTTCCCGTCGGCGTCGCGCTGACCGCTGGCCGGCGGGAAGGGGCGCCCGGCGGCGCCCCTCACCACGTCACGCCCGCGCGGCCGCCAGCACCCGGCCGACCAGTTCGCCGGAGGTGCCGGAGCGCTCGTACTCGGAGCGGTGCAGGGAGCCGCCCATCCGCGGCGCCGGGTTGCGGTGCACCGCCGGGCCGTCCGAGGTCACCAGCGCCGCGAAGTGGTACTCCTCGGCGTTCGTCGCCTCGATGATCCGGGCGATGTTGCGCGGCGTGATGCCGCCGCCCGGCATGACCACGATCCGGCGTTCCGCCCGGCGGACCAGCTCGGCGATGAGCGGGGCACCCTCCAGCACGCTCACCTCCTGGCCCGAGGTCAGCACCCGGTCCACGCCCAGCCCGACGAGCTGCTCCAGCGCCTCGAACGGGTCCCGGACCATGTCGAACGCCCGGTGGAAGGTGATGCTGGCGCTGCCGGCCGCCTCGATCAGCTTCCGGGTGGTCGGTACGTCGATGTCGCCCTCGGCGGTCAGCGCCCCGATCACCACGCCGTGCGCACCGGCGGCCACCGCCGCCCGCACGTCGCGCACCATCGCGTCGACCTCCGCCGGGGAGTAGATGAAGTCCCCCGCCCGCGGCCGGACGATGACGTGCACCCGGATCCGGTCCACGCTGCGCAGGGCCGTCTCGATGGTGCCGATGCTGGGGGTCAGCCCGCCCTCGAAGAGCGCGGAGCAGAGCTCCACCCGGTCGGCGCCGGCCGCCTCGGCGGCGACCGCCCCCTCGACGCTGTCGATGCAGATCTCGAATGTCGTCATCAGTCTTCCTTCTCCTTGCGGGGTCCCGCGGTCCAATCGATGGCGGCGGTGATCGCGCCGACCGGTTCGCCCCCGCCGAGCACCGGCACCCGGCGCAGTTCCCCGGCGCCGTCGACCGGTACGCCGGCCGCGTCCAAGGCGGCGAGGGCGATGGCGGTGGTGGCCCGGGGGCTTCCGTCGACCACCTTCACGGCGACCGCGTACCCGTCCGGGGCGGCCACCCCGAGCACGCCCTCGGCGCCGCCCTTGGCGAGCACCCCGGGCAGCGCCCGCATCAGGTCGGTGTTCGGGTGGCCGTGCCAGCCGCCGACGTGTTCGGGATGGCGGAGCATCGCCTCGGCGACCCGCGCCTCGTCGCTGCCCGGCTCCGCCAGGACCAGGGCCTGGAACGTGCGGGCCAGGCCGGTCAGCGGCAGCCCGAACAGCGGCGCGCCGCAGCCGTCCACCGCCACGGTGGTGACCGGGGTGCCGGCCAGCCGGCCGATCGTGGCGGCGATCTCGCGCTGCAACGGATGTGCCGGGTCCAGGTAGTCGTGCGTGGACCAGGACCGGGCGGCACAGGCGACGAGCATCGCGGCGTGCTTGCCGGAGCAGTTCATCCGGATCCGGCTCCGCCGGTCGCCGTCGCGGATCAGCCGTTCCCGGGTCGCCTCGTCCTCCGGCCAGTCCACCGGGCAGCCGAGCGCCTCCTCGCCGAGCCCGGCGGCGGCCAGCAGTTCGCGTACGACGGCCACGTGGCGGTCGTCGCCGGTGTGGCTGCCGGCGGCGATGGCCAGCCCGGGGCCGGTCAGCGCGCGGGCGGCCGGCGACGGGGCGGCGGTCGCGGCGGTGAGGCAGGCCAGCGCCTGCGCCGGCTTGAGGGTGGAGCGCGGCAGCACCGGCTCGTCGGGTACGCCCGCGGCGAACGCGACCGCTCCGGACGGGTCGAGCACGACCACGCTGCCGAGGTGTCGGCTCTCCACGAAACCGTTGCGGGTCACCCGGGCCAGTTCGGCGTACGGGACAGTGGTCACCGGGCGGTACCCCCTTGGACGAGAAGTGACGTCGCCGGATCCGGTTCGGCCGGCTTGCGGCGTCCGGTGAGGCGACCGTTGCGGGCCTGCAGCACCCGGGCGAACTTCGACAGCGAGGCGTTGACCACGAGGTAGATCAGCGCCACCACCAGGAAGGTCTGGATCAGCAGGTTGGTGTACGAGGAGAGCACCTGACCGCTGTAGAGCAGCTCGGTGTAGCTCACCACGAAGCCGAGCGAGGTGTCCTTGAGCAGCCCGACCAGCTGGCTGACCAGGGAGGGGGCGAGCTGCAGCAGGGCCTGTGGCAGCACGACCAGCCGCATGACCTGTCCCCGCCGCAGCCCGACGGCCAGGCCGGCCTCGGTCTGACCCCGGTCCAGCGCCTTGATGCCGGCCCGGAAGATCTCGGCGAACGCCGCCGAGTTGGAGACCACCAGGGGCACCACGAGCTTCCAGAACAGCGGAAAGTTCAGGCCGTACTGCGGGAGCGCGAAGAGCGTCACGTAGATCAGCAGCAGCGCGGGTACGGTCCGGAAGACCTCCACGTACGCGCCCGCCAGCCAGCGCACCGGCCGGTGCACCGACAGCCGGCCGAGCGCGAGCAGCAGGCCGAGCGCGGCGCTGAGCACGGCGGTGGCCGCGGCGGCGCGCAGCGTGGCCCAGAGCCCGTCGAGCAGGTAGCGCCAGATCGGCCAGGTGGTGAAGGGCTGCCACCGGTCGGCGGCCAGCTCGCCGTAGCTCGCGAACCGGTGGACCGCCCAGGCGAGCCCGCCGAGGACGGCGAGCGCGCCGAGCACGGTGGCGATCCGGATCCGCCGCCGGGCCCGGGGGCCCGGCTCGTCGAAGAGAATCTGTTGGGTCGGGTTCATCGGACGATCGCCAGCCTTCGTTCCAGCGCGCCGGTGAGCCGACCGATCAGCAGCGCCAGCAGCATGTAGGCGAGGCCGGCGCCGGTGAAGACGGCGATCGGCTGGGCCTCGACGAGGTTCACGTTGTTGGCGGCCTGGGTCAGCTCGACCACCCCGACGGCGGCGGCCAGGGAGGTGTTCATCAGCAGCGCGATGCAGATGTTGCCCATCGGCTGGATCACCGCGCGCAGTCCCTGCGGCAGGATGACGTACCGCAGGGACTGGCTGAAGGTGAGCCCGATGGCGCGCGCCGCCTCGGCCTGCCCCACGCCCACCGTGTTGATCCCGGCGCGGATCGCCTCGGCCAGGTACGCCCCCTCGTAGGCGGCGATCACGATGGCCGCCGAGGTGAACAGCGGGAACGAGATGCCGATCGTCGGCAGCGCGAAGACGAAGAGCACCAGCAGGGCCAGCAACGGCAAGTTCTGGAGCCCCTCGACGTAGACGGTGCCGACGGTGCGCAGCAGCGGTACCGGGCAGATCCGCAGTGTCGCCACGACGATGCCCAGCAGCATCGCGCCGATGGTGGTCACGACGGTCAGGTGGACCGTCGTGACCAGCCCGTGGCCGAGTACGTCGAGGTGTGCGGTGAGGGCGTCCATGTCGGGGGAGGGATCCTCAGGAGCCCTCGACGGAGCCGATCGCCGGCGGGGTGGGCGCGCCGCCCTCCACCACCGAGCCGAGGGTGCTCTCCCACACCTTCGCCCAGGTGCCGTCGGCCTGGATCTTCTTGAGCCAGTTGTTGACGAACTCCTTGAACTGGGCGTCCTCGCGGTTGAGTCCGATGCCGTACGCCTCGGTGGTGAACGGCTCGCCGACCACCTTCATCCCGGGGTTCGCCTTGGCGCCCGAGGCGAGCAGCGTGAAGTCCTGCACGTACGCGTCGCCGCGCTTCTGCAGCAGCGCCTGCACGGCCTGCGGGTCGGTGGCGAACGCGACCTGCTTCGACCCGGGCGCGGCGGCGGGCAGCGCGGTGACCGCCGGGGTGTTCGCGCCGACGATGACCGTCTTCCCGGCCAGGTCCTGGACGCCCTTGATGCCCGTCTCGTCCTTGCGCACCGCGACCGCCAGGCCGGAGGTCAGGTAGGGCCCGGCGAAGGCGACCTGGGTGGCCCGCTGCGGGGTGATGGTGTACGTCTGGAAGACGGCGTCGACCGACTTCGCCTGGAGCATCGCCTCCCGGGTCTGGGTGCCGATGGTCACCGTCTTCACCTCGGGCTTGCCGATGATGTACTTGGCCAGCAGCTTGGCCATGTCGGCGTCGAAGCCCTCGATCTGGCCGCTGACCGGGTTCTGCTGGGACAGCAGCGGGGCGTCCAGCGAGCCGCCGATGGTCAGGTAGCCCTGCTTGCGGATCCGGTCCATGGTGGAGCCGGCCGGGATCTCGGCGTCGGAGGCCACGGGAGCGGCGTCGTACACCGACTGGGCGACCTTCTCGCCGCCCGGCCCGCCGGGCACCGCCGGCCCGGAGCCGCCGTCGCCGCAGCCGGCGGCGGCCAGCGCCACGGCCACCGCCGTGGCGGCCATCGTCACCGCGCGGCGTCGCGTGAGGTTCCTGTGCAGAATCGACATGCCACCCTCCTCGGGGGTCAGTGCTGGAGGATCTTGGAAAGGAAGTCGCGCGCCCGCTCGGTACGGGGGGCGGCGAAGAACTCGTCGGGGGTGCCGGACTCGACGATCCGGCCGTCGTCCATGAAGACGACCCGGTCGGCGGCGCGGCGGGCGAAGCCCATCTCGTGGGTCACCACGATCATGGTCATGCCCTCGGCGGCGAGGGAGACCATCACGTCCAGGACCTCGTTGACCATCTCCGGGTCCAGGGCCGAGGTGGGCTCGTCGAAGAGCAGCACCTTGGGCCGCATCGCGAGGGCGCGGGCGATCGCCGCCCGCTGCTGCTGGCCGCCGGAGAGCTGAGCGGGGTAGCGGTCTGCCTTGTCGGCGATGCCGACCCGGTCGAGCAGGGCCAGCGCCTGCTCGCGGGCCTCGGCCTTGGCGATCCGGCGGACCTTGGTGGGGCCGAGCGTGACGTTGTCGAGCACCGTCCGGTGGCCGAACAGGTTGAACGACTGGAAGACCATGCCGACGTCCGCGCGCAGCCGGGCCAGCTTGCGACCCTCGGCCGGCAGGGGCTCGCCGTCGATCTCGACGTCGCCGTCGCCGGCGACCTCCAGGCGGTTGAGGCACCGGCAGAGGGTCGACTTGCCGGAGCCGGACGGGCCGACCACGACCACCACCTCGCCGGCGGCCACGGTCAGGTCGATGTCCTTGAGCACGTGCAGCGGGCCGAACCACTTCTGCAGGCCGCGGACGGCCACCATCGGCCGGTCCGGGCGCGTGGACCCGGTCCGCCCGGCGAGGCCGGTTGCCGTCGTCGGTGCCACAGCTCGCCCCACTTTCTGCGATGTCCGAACAAAGATTTGTGCTGGCCGAACCAACGCGGCTCATCTAATGCGAGCGACCAAATCAAGTCAACAGGTTGCCGGAAGAAAGTTGGGATGCTAAGAACCTGGCGTGACGATTGACGACGCCCCGCGTGACGGCCTCCGCGGCGGGCCACGCGATCTGCTCCGGCTGGTGGCCAGCGGGGCGGCGGTCAGTCGTGCGGACCTCGCCCGGCTCTCGGGGCTGTCCCCGTCCACCGTCTCCCAACGGGTCGAGGCCCTGATCAGCGAAGGGCTGCTCCAGGAGACCGGGGCGGGCAAGTCACGGGGTGGTCGACGGCCCCGTCAGCTCGCGGTGCCCACCGGTGGCGCGCTGATCGGCGCCGTCGACCTCGGGGCGCACCACGCCCGGCTCGGCACCCTCGACCTCTCCGGCCGGGTGGTCGAGGCCCGGTCCCGGCCGGTCCGCATCGAGGACGGCCCCGAGGCCGTACTCGGCGCGTTGCTCGACGACCTCGCCGCGCTGGTGCCCCCCGCCGACGCGGTGGTGCCCGGCCAAAGGGGAAGCTCCGCCGCCGGCGTCGACGCGTTGCGGGGCATCGGGATCGGCATCCCCGGGCCGGTGCAGTCCGGCACCGGCCGGATCGTCAGCCCCTCCCGGATGCCCGGCTGGAACGGCTTCGACGTCGGTGCCTTCTGTGCACAGCGCACGGACGTACCGGTCATCGTGGACAACGACGCCAACCTCATGGCGCTCGGCGCGCACCGGGCCGCCCACGCCCATCTGGACCACGCGGTCTACGTCAAGGCCGGCACCGGCATCGGCGCGGGGGTCATCTCCGGCGGGGCGCTGCACCGGGGCGCCCAGGGCTCCGCCGGGGACATCAGCCACTGCCGGGTGGTGGCCGACGCGGCGCCGCTGTGCAGCTGCGGCAACACCGGCTGCCTGGAGGCGGTGGCCAGCGGGGCGGCCCTGGTCGCCGCCCTGCGGGAGCAGGACGTGCCGGTCGACGACCTGACCGGCGTGATGCGGCTGATCGAGGACGGCGACCGGCACGCCACCGCCCTCGCCCGCCGCGCCGGCCGGGCGATCGGCGAGATCCTCGCCGTGGTGGTCAACTTCTTCAACCCGCAGGTCGTAGCGATCGGCGGCCGGCTCGCCGAGTGCGAGCCGTTGTTGGCCAGCATGCGGGCGACCCTCTACGAGCGCTGTCTGCCGCTGGCCACCGAGGCGCTGCTCATCGAGCGGGTGGTCGCCGGCCCGGACGTGAGCATCATGGGCGCGGCGCACCTGGTCATCGACCGGGTCGTGGACCCGTCCTGACGCCGGTTTCGGACCCGGGCGGGTCGGCGTGAGCCGGGCGTCGCCCGGAACGTCGGTCCGCGCGTGGTGAGTACGTGCTCCGGCGCCCGGCCGACCAGCTCGGCCGGCCGGGCGCCGCTGCCGGCACGGGCCGGGGCGCTACTCGGGGACGCGGCGGTAGGCGCCGTCGCTGGCCGAGGTCGCCATCGAGGCGTACGCGCGCAGCGCCGCGGACACCGGCCGCTGCCGGTCGACCGGGGTGTACGGCCGGTCGCGCTTCTCCTGGGCGACCCGGCGGGCCTGGAGCACGTCGTCCGGCACGTCCAGCTCGATCGAGCGGCCCGGGATGTCGATGACGATCTCGTCGCCGGGCTCGACGAGGGCGATCAGCCCGCCGGAGGCGGCCTCGGGGGAGACGTGCCCGATGGAGAGGCCGGAGGTGCCGCCGGAGAAGCGCCCGTCGGTGAGCAGCGCGCAGGCCCGGCCCAGCCCCCGGCCCTTCAGGAAGGAGGTGGGGTAGAGCATCTCCTGCATGCCGGGGCCGCCCTTCGGCCCCTCGTAGCGGATCACCACCACGTCGCCGGCGACGACCTCCTTGGCGAGGATCGCCGACACGGCGTCGTCCTGGGACTCGTAGACCTTGGCGGGGCCACGGAAGGTCAGGCACTCCTCGGGCACCCCGGCGGTCTTCACCACGCAGCCGTCCGGGGCCAGGTTGCCGTGCAGGATGGCCAGCCCGCCGTCGGCGCTGTAGGCGTGGGCGAGGTCCCGGACGCAGCCGCCGGCCGCGTCGGTGTCCAGCGACGACCAGCGGTTGGTGGTGGAGAACGGCTCGGTGGTGCGCACCCCGCCGGGCGCGGCGTGGAACAGCTCGACCGCCTCCGGCGTCGGCGAGCCGCCCCGGACGTCCCAGTCGGCCAGCCAGCGCTCCAGGCTGGGGGAGTGCACCGCGTGCACGTCCCGGTTGAGCAGGCCGGCCCGGTCCAGCTCGCCGAGGATGGCCGGGATGCCACCGGCCCGGTGCACGTCCTCCATGTGGTACTGCGGGGAGTTCGGCGCGACCTTGGCCAGGCAGGGCACCCGGCGGGAGATCGCGTCGATGTCGGCGACGTCGAAGTCCAGCTCGGCCTCGCGGGCGGCGGCGAGCAGGTGCAGGATCGTGTTGGTCGAGCCGCCCATCGCCACGTCCAGGGCGACGGCGTTCTCGAACGCGGCCCGGCCGGCGATCTCGCGGGGCAGCACGGAGGCGTCGTCGCCGTCGTACCACCGCTTGGCGATCTCCACGGCGGTGCGGCCGGCCTCGACGAAGAGCGACCGGCGCGCGGCGTGGGTGGCCAGCGTCGAGCCGTTGCCCGGCAGGGCCAGCCCGATCGCCTCGGTGAGGCAGTTCATCGAGTTGGCGGTGAACATGCCGGAGCAGGAGCCGCAGGTCGGGCAGGCGGACCGCTCGATGGCGCCGAGCTGGTCCTCGGTCACGGCCTCGTTGGAGGCCGCGACCATCGCGTCGATCAGATCGATCTTGGAGTGCACCACGCCCTCGATCGCCACCGTCTTGCCGGCCTCCATCGGCCCGCCGGAGACGAAGACGGTCGGGATGTTCAGCCGCAGCGCGGCCAGCAGCATGCCCGGGGTGATCTTGTCGCAGTTGGAGATGCAGACCAGGGCGTCGGCGCAGTGCGCGTTGACCATGTACTCGACGGCGTCGGCGATCAACTCCCGGCTGGGCAGGGAGTAGAGCATGCCGCCGTGGCCCATGGCGATGCCGTCGTCCACCGCGATGGTGTTGAACTCGCGGCCCACCCCGCCGGCCTCGGCGACCGCCTCGGCGACCAGGCCGCCGAGGTCCTTGAGGTGCACGTGACCGGGTACGAACTGGGTGAAGCTGTTGGCGATGGCGACGATCGGCTTGCCGAAGTCGTCGTCGGTCATCCCGGTGGCCCGCCACAGGGCCCGGGCGCCGGCCATCGTCCGACCGTGCGTGGAGGTCTTCGACCGCAGCTCAGGCATGCCTACCAGTGTTGCACCGCCGCCGGAGCACCCGCCGGGGGCGCGCGCCGTGTCCCAAAGGATGCACACCCGGGGCCCCACGCGGGACCCTCATCCGGCACAGTTGGGGACGTGCATCTCCCCCCGGGCATGGTCGCGGCAGCGGTGCTGTGCGGGCTGGTCGCGGCGGCCGCCAGCGCGCTGTCGGCCGCCGACGCCCGGCGGCGGTCCGGGCCGCACCGGCAGGCGCACGCGCTGCTCGCCGCGGCGTCCGCGGTCGCGCTGGCCGGCCTGCTGGTCGGGCTCGCCGTGGCGTTCGCCGCCGCCGGGCACGGGGCGCACGGGCCGGACCCGCGTACGGGCTGGGCCACCGTCGTCGCGGTCGGCACGGCGGTCAGCGGGCTGCTCTTCGCCGCGGGGCTGCTCCGGCTGCCCGGCGTGGCCGCGTCGGCGGCGGCCGCGGTGCGGCTGGCGCTCGACGGCGTGGTGATGGCGGCCGCGTTCTGGTTCGTCGGCTGGGTGCTGTTCTCCGAGCCCACCCGGCTGCTCGGCGACGCCACCCCGCTGGCCTGCCCGCCGATCCTGCTGGCCACGGTCAGCGCGGCCCTGACCGCCGGGACCGCCCTCGTCGTGGCGTTCCGTGCCCCGCCCCCGCGCCGGTTCCTCGCCGGTCTCGGCGCCGGGGCCACCATGGTGACCTGCGGCGGGCTCGGCGTCGCCACCGGCCTCTGCCAGGCCGGGCCGGAAGTGGCGCTGGCCGGGGCGGGGGCGCTCGCCGCCGGCCTGGGCGCCGCCGCGCTGGCCGCACGGCGGGTGGACGCGGCCGGCCAGGCCGACCTCGACCTGATCCGCCGCGACGGCGACCACGCGTTCGTCCCGATGTTCGCGATGGCCGCCTCGGCGATGTACCACCTCCTCCAGGACGGCCGGTTCGACGCGCTCGGCATCGTCGCCGGCAGCGTCGAGGGCTTCGCCCTGGTGGCCCGGCAGTACCTGACGCTGCACGACGTGCGCGGCTACGCCCGGCGGCTCGTGGAGCGCGAGGCGCACTTCCGTGAGTTGGCGCACACCGACCCGCTGACCGGCCTGGCCAACCGGCGGGGGCTGCTGCGGGCGCTGCACCGCTGCGCCGAGGCCGGCACGCCCTGTGTGCTGCTCGGCCTCGACCTCGACGGCTTCAAGAACGTCAACGACATGCGCGGCCACGACGTCGGCGACGCGGTGCTGGCCGAGGTGGGCCGGCGGCTGCGCGGCAACCTGCGCCCCGGCGACGTGGCGGCCCGGCTCGGCGGCGACGAGTTCGCGGTGCTGATGCACGGCTGCCCGGCCGACGCGGACCGGGTCGCCGAGCGCCTGCTCGGCGTGCTCGGCCGCGCCTACGACCAGCCCGAGGGGCCGGTCTTCCTCTCGGTGAGCATCGGGTTGGCGGGCTGGGCCGGGGAGCCCGACGTGGAGCTGCTGCAGCGCCACGCCGACCTGGCGCTGCGCTACGCCAAGCAGCGCGGCAAGAACCGGATCGAGCGCTACGACGCCGAGTACGACCAGTTGCTGCGCCGGCGCACCACGCTCGAACACGAGCTGCGCGGCGCGATCGAGCGTGACGAGCTGCGGCTGGTGTTCCAGCCGGTGGCCTCGCTGCCCTCGGTGCGCCCGGTCGGCGCGGAGGCGCTGCTGCGCTGGCGCCACCCGACGCTGGGCAACGTCCGCCCCGACGAGTTCATCCCGCTGGCCGAGGAGTGCGGGATGATCGCCAAGCTGGGCGCCTGGGTGCTGCACCAGGCCTGCTACCAGCTCTCCCGCTGGCTGGCCGACGGCCACGACGTCTGGGTCTCCGTCAACGTCTCGCCGCGCGAGCTGCACGCCCCGGAGTACGTGGTCCAGGTCGCCGAGGCGCTGCGCGCTCACCACGTGCCGCCGCAGCGGCTGGTGCTGGAGGTCACCGAGCACGCCGTCGCGACCGACCTGGACGAGCTGATCCGGCGGCTGACCGCGCTGCGGCTGACCGGCGTCCGGATCGCGCTGGACGACTTCGGTGCCGGCTATTCCTCGCTGGGGCAGCTGCGGCGCCTGCCGATCGACATCCTCAAGATCGACCACAGCCTGGTCGCCGAGCACGAGCCGGTGCGGCCGGTGGACCGGGACGGCCCGGCCTTCGCGCCGATGGTCGACATCGTCATGCGGCTCGGTCACCAGCTCGGCCTGGAGGTCATCGCCGAGGGGGTGACCACGCGCACCGAGCTGGCCGCCGTGGTCGCCGCCGGCTGCCGCTTCGGCCAGGGCGCGCTGTCCGGCTGGGGCGTACCGGCCGAGCACCTGGGGGCGATGCTGAAGGCGGCCACGTCCCCCGGCGCCCGGCCGGCCCCCGCCCCGGCCCCGCCCGTGTCGCCGCCCCGGCGGCTGCCGACGGCCCCCACCTCCGTCCCGCCGGCCCCGCCGCCCCGGCGGCTGCCGACGGTGCCCGCCCCGCGCCCGCCCGAGCCCGAGTCCGGGCAGGTGGAGCGGGGTGCGCAGGCCCCCCGGACGGGTGAATCTCCGCCCTCCGTTAACCAGCATGTGGGATCAGTTGACTCATCGCGTGAGATGCGTCAGGCTTGACCGCATGTCGTCGTACCGGTCGCTGCGAGTACTTACCTGAGCGCACTCTCCCTGTCGAGAGTGCGCCGGCCCCGTGCAACCTGCACGAGGGCTTTTTTGTTGCCGTCGAACCCATCGACGGGGGCCCCGTGCCCCGCGTCACACCGCTCGAACAGCCGCACCCACTCCAGCCGAGGGGCTGAACCGCAATGACGAGACCCACGCCAGAGACACTCGCCCACTCCGCCCGGCGCGCCCGCCCGGCCGCCGAGCCCGCGACCGACGCCGACCACGCCGGCGCCACCCGCGCCGCGGCCACCCCGGCCGTCCCGGGGGTACGCACACCCGCCACGGCCCAGGTCTCCGGAGCCGGCTCGCTCGTGCGGTCCCTCGAGGCGCTCGGCGTCGACGTCGTCTTCGGCATTCCCGGCGGCGCGATCCTGCCGGCGTACGACCCGCTCTACGACTCCACGGTCCGGCACATCCTGGTCCGTCACGAGCAGGGCGCCGGACACGCGGCGACCGGCTACGCCCAGGCGACCGGTCGGGTCGGCGTGTGCATGGCCACCTCCGGCCCCGGCGCGACGAACCTGGTCACCCCGATCGCCGACGCGTACATGGACTCGGTGCCGATGGTGGCGATCACCGGCCAGGTCGCGCGGCCGGCGATCGGCACGGACGCCTTCCAGGAGGCGGACATCCAGGGCATCACGCTGCCGATCACCAAGCACAACTTCCTCGTGCAGAACGCCGAGGAGATCCCGCGGGTGCTGGCCGAGGCGTTCCACCTGGCCGCCACCGGCCGGCCCGGGCCGGTCCTGGTCGACATCCCCAAGGACGTCCTCCAGGCGCCCACCACCTTCACCTGGCCGCCGACGCTGGACCTGCCGGGCTACCGGCCGACCCTGCACCCGCACGGCAAGCAGATCCGCGAGGCCGCCCGCCTGATGACCTCCGCCCGCCGCCCGGTGCTCTACGTCGGCGGCGGCGTGCTCAAGGCCGGCGCCACCGAGGGGCTGCGCCGGCTGGCCGAGCTGACCGGGATCCCGGTGGTCACCACGCTGATGGCGCTGGGCGCGTTCCCCGACTCGCACCCGCAGCACCTGGGCATGCCCGGCATGCACGGCACCGTCGCCGCCGTCTACGGGTTGCAGAAGGCCGACCTGATCGTGGCCCTGGGCGCGCGCTTCGACGACCGGGTCACCGGCAAGCTGGACTCGTTCGCCCCGGACGCGACGGTGGTGCACGCCGACATCGACCCGGCCGAGATCGGGAAGAACCGGCACGCCGACGTCCCGATCGTCGGGGACGCCCGGCACGTCATCGACGAGCTGATCGCGGCGGTGACCACCGAGCAGTCGGCCGGCCACCGCGCCGACACCGCCGACTGGTGGACCCAGCTCGACGACCTGCGCCGGCGCTACCCGCTGGGCTACGAGGAGCCGGCCGACGGCACCCTCTCCCCGCAGTACGTGATCAAGCGGCTCGGCGAGATCGCCGGCCCGGACGCGATCTACGTCGCCGGGGTCGGGCAGCACCAGATGTGGGCCTCCCAGTTCATCTCGTACGAGAAGCCGTACACCTGGTTGAACTCCGGCGGCCTCGGCACGATGGGCTACGCGGTGCCGGCGGCGATGGGCGCCAAGGTCGGCAAGCCGGACACGGTGGTCTGGGCGGTCGACGGCGACGGCTGCTTCCAGATGACCAACCAGGAGTTGGCCACCTGCGCGCTGGAGGGCATCCCGGTCAAGATCGCCCTGATCAACAACGGCAACCTCGGCATGGTGCGGCAGTGGCAGACCCTCTTCTACGGGGAGCGCTACTCCAACACCGACCTCGGCACCCACAAGCACCGCATCCCCGACTTCGTGAAGCTCGCCGAGGCGCTCGGCTGCGTCGGCCTGCGCTGCGAGAACGCGGAGGACGTCGACAAGACCATCGAGGCCGCGATGGCCATCAACGACGCCCCGGTGGTCATCGACTTCGTGGTCGGCAAGGACGCCATGGTGTGGCCGATGGTCGCCGCCGGCACCAGCAACGACGAGATCATGTTCGCCCGGGGCGTCCGCCCCGCCTTCGACGAGGACGAACTCTGACCATGAGCGAGCGAATCATTCGGTTCCGCCCCCACCCGCGTCAGGACGCGACCGCGCGCAGCGAGGTCGTGGCATGACGATGCACACCCTGTCCGTGCTGGTGGAGAACAAGCCGGGGGTCCTGGCCCGCGTCTCCGGCCTGTTCTCCCGGCGCGGCTTCAACATCGACAGCCTCGCCGTCGGCGAGACCGAGAACCCGGACGTCTCCCGGATCACCATCGTGGTCAACGCCGAGTCGTCCCCGCTGGAGCAGGTGACGAAACAGCTCAACAAGCTGGTCAACGTGCTCAAGATCGTCGAGCTGGACCCGCAGGTCTCGGTCGCCCGGGAACTGCTCCTGGTCAAGGTGCGCGCCGACCGCGCGGCCCGGGCCCAGGTCCTGGAGACGGTCGGCCTGTTCCGGGCCCGGGTGGTCGACGTGGCACCGGACACGCTGACCATCGAGGCCACCGGCACGCCGGACAAGCTCGACGCGCTGCTGCGCGACCTCGAGCCCTTCGGCATCAAGGAGATGGTCCAGTCGGGGCTGGTGGCGATCGGGCGCGGCTCGCGTTCCATCACCGCCGGGCCCTCGCTCCGGGCCGCCTGACCCCGGCCGCCCACGCGGCGGGGCCCCCCCCCCCCCCCCCCCCCCCCGGGGGGGGGCGCGCCCCCCCCCCCCCCCCCCACCTCCCCCCCCCCCCCCCGCTTCCCCCCCCCCCCCCGGGGCCCCCCCCCCCCCCCCCCCCCCGGGCGGGGCGCCGCGCCGCCGGAAACCGCCATTCGCACAGATCCACGACGGGCCGCCCGGGCCGCCGTACGAAAGGGAAAATCATGAGCGTTGAGGTGTACTACGACGACGACGCCGACCTGGGCCTGATCCAGGGCCGGAAGGTCGCCGTGATCGGCTACGGCAGCCAGGGCCACGCGCACGCGCTGTCGCTGCGCGACTCCGGCGTCGACGTGGTGATCGGTCTGCCGGAGGGCTCCAAGAGCCGGGCCAAGGCGGAGGAGCAGGGCCTGCGGGTGGTCACGCCGGCCGAGGCGGCGGCCGAGGCCGACGTCATCATGATCCTGGCGCCGGACACGGCCCAGCGCCGCCTCTACGCCGACTCGATCGCGCCGAACCTGAAGCCGGGCAAGGCCCTCTTCTTCGGCCACGGCTTCAACATCCGCTACGGCCTGATCAAGCCGCCGGCCGACGTCGACGTGGCGATGGTCGCCCCGAAGGGCCCCGGTCACCTCGTGCGCCGCCAGTACGCCGACGGCAAGGGCGTGCCCTGCCTGGTCGCCGTCGAGCAGGACCCCAGCGGCAACGCGCTCGCCCTGGCCCTGTCGTACGCCAAGGGCATCGGCGGCACCCGGGCCGGCGCGATCAAGACCACCTTCACCGAGGAGACCGAGACCGACCTCTTCGGCGAGCAGGCGGTGCTCTGCGGCGGTGCGGCGGCGCTCGTGCAGACCGGCTTCGAGGTGCTCACCGAGGCGGGCTACGCCCCCGAGGTGGCGTACTTCGAGTGCCTGCACGAGCTGAAGCTCATCGTCGACCTCATGTACGAGGGCGGCATCGCCAAGATGCGCTACAGCATCTCGGACACCGCCGAGTACGGCGACCTCTCCCGCGGGCCGCGCGTCATCGACGCCCGGGTCAAGGAGGAGATGCGCAAGATCCTCAGCGAGGTCCAGTCCGGCGAGTTCGCCCGGGAGTGGGTCGCCGAGGACGAGGCCGGCCGGCCGAACTTCAGCAAGTGGCAGGCCGAGGGCGCGGCGCACCCGATCGAGGAGACCGGCCGCAAGCTGCGCGGGATGATGAGCTGGGTCGACCGCCCGATCACCGAGACCGCCTGACGAACACCCCCGGCGGCCCGGCCCGGGCGCTCTCCCTGACGCCCGGCCGGGCCGCCTCCTTTCCGCCACCCACCGACACCGCTCGCCGCGCCGACGCCACCCGGCCGATCCGAGCCGGAGCCACCCGCCCCGAACGGACCTCGCCCGCCTCGCCGAGGCGGCGCGGGCGCCCCGTCGTGCGCCGTTCACCGGCAGGTCGTCACCTGTTGTGAGGGCACTCACCCCACGGTCCGGGACATGCCGGCCGGCCGGCCCCCTACGATCGCGGGTAGGTGCGTAGCCGGCACCTGACGGCCATGGCACGGATCAGTGCAGGGCGCAGCGCGGCGTCCCGCAGCCCGGCCTACCGCTCTGACGACAACTACGAGGACCAATGACTCCTGTCGTACTGATCGCCGAAGAACTCGCTCCCGCCGCCATCGAGGTGCTCGCCCACGACTTCGACGTCCGCCACGTCGACGGCACCGACCGTCCGGCCCTGCTCTCGGCGCTCTCCGAGGCCGACGCCGTCATCGTGCGCAGCGCCACCCAGATCGACGCCGAGGCGATCGCCGCCGCGCCGCGGCTGAAGGTCGTCGCCCGGGCGGGTGTGGGCCTGGACAACGTCGAGGTGCCGGCCGCCACCGCGCGGGGCGTCATGGTCGTCAACGCCCCCACCTCCAACATCGTCTCCGCCGCCGAGCAGGCCGTCGCGCTCCTGCTGGCCGTGGCCCGCAACACCGCCAGCGCCAGCGCCGCGCTGAAGGCGGGGGAGTGGAAGCGGTCGAAGTACACCGGCGTGGAGATCCAGGGCAAGACCGTCGGCGTGGTCGGGCTCGGCCGCATCGGCGTGCTCTTCGCGCAGCGGATCGCCGCCTTCGGCACCCGGCTGATCGCGTACGACCCGTACATCCAGCCGGCCCGCGCCGCCCAGCTCGGCGTCCGCCTGGTGGGCCTGGAGGAGCTGCTGCGGGAGAGCGACTTCATCTCCATCCACCTGCCGAAGACCCCGGAGACCGTCGGCCTGATCGGTGAGAAGGAGCTGGCCGTCGTCAAGCCCGGCGTCCGGATCGTCAACGCCGCCCGCGGCGGGCTGGTCGACGAGCAGGCCCTGGCCGACGCCATCGCCGAGGGCCGGGTCGCCGGCGCGGGTGTGGACGTCTACGCCAAGGAGCCCTGCACCTCCTCGCCGCTGTTCGCCTTCGACAACGTGGTGGCCACCCCGCACCTGGGTGCCTCCACCGCCGAGGCGCAGGACAAGGCCGGTCTGGCCGTGGCCAAGAGCGTCAAGCTGGCGCTCCAGGGCGAGTTCGTGCCGGACGCGGTGAACGTGCAGGCCGGCGGCGTCGTCGCCGAGGACGTCCGGCCGCTGCTGCCGCTGGCCGAGAAGCTCGGCCGGGCCTTCACCGCCGTCGCGGGCGGGGTCGCCGCCAGCGTCACCGTCGAGGTGCGCGGCGAGATCGCCAACCACGACGTGTCGGTGCTCAAGCTCGCCGCCACCAAGGGGCTGTTCAGCTCGGTGGTCGAGGAGCAGGTGACCTACGTCAACGCCCCGCACCTGGCGGCCGAGCGCGGCGTCGAGGTCACCCTGGTCGCCCAGGCCGAGGCGGTCGACCACCCCGACCTGGTCACCGTCCGGGGCGCGCTGCCCGACGGGCGTACGGTCAGCGTCTCCGGCACGGTCACCCAGGCGGGCACGCGGGACGTCCTCAAGCTGACCGAGGTGGACGGTTTCGACGTGGAGATCGGCGCGGAGGGCATCCTCGTCTTCCTCCGCTACGTCGACCGGCCGGGCGTCGTGGGCACCGTCGGCACCCTGCTCGGCGAGGCCGGCATCAACATCGCGGCGATGCAGGTGGCCCGCCGGGAGGCCGGTGGCGAGACGCTGATGACCCTCACGGTGGACCAGGCGCTCGGCGCCGACCTGCTCACCTCCGCGGCGGACTCGATCGGGGCGGTCGCGGCCAGCGCCGCCGACCTGCGCGACGAGTGAGCTGAACGCACGACAACGGGGGCCCGGCGATTCCGCCGGGCCCTTCGTCGTCCGCCGGGGCGGCGGGCACGTCGTCGCGCGCGGGCCGCTCCGTGGCGGCGGGCCGTTCGACGTCTCCGTCGGGCGGTCAGCTGGCGGCGGGGACGTCGTGATGCCGGGCGGTCAGCCGGGCAGGCGCGCCGGCGGCGGGTAGACCGAGCCGTCCTGGGCGTCGAAGAGCATCAGGTCGTGCTCGCCGGCCAGCCGCTCGATGTCGAGCAGCACCTGGTCCGGGCAGGTCGGGTGCAGGTTCAGCTCGACGTGGTCGTTCGCCGCGTGCAGCGGGGCCACCGCCCACGGGGTGTCCCGCCCGGTGGGCCGGTCCGGATAGCTGGTGGTGATCGCCCGGTAGAACGCCACCACCCGCGGATCCGGGTGGCGCTCGACGTGCTGCCCCTGCCGGCAGCGCCGCACCGCGGCCCGCACGTCCTCGGGTGTCGCCCCGTCCGCCAGGGCCCACACGCTCAGATCGAAACTCACGGCGGACAGCGTGCCATCCGCCGTTCACCCCGTCGAAATCGCCCCGCCGATGGGCCTTTCCGCGCCGCGACGGTCCGGTGTGGAGACCCTTGCGTCGAGTTACGTCGATTCGCTAGCGTACCGGTGCGGTCACTGGCCGAGCTCGCGGCGTAGGCCCGTCTTCGGGTGGCGAGGTCGACGTCCGGCCGACCGGCCCGCACCCCTCGATTGCGCGAGCCACGCGCATTCGTCGCTGACCGGCCCTCACGGTCGTTGCCGAGACCGTGGGGGCCGATCGCGCTTACCGGGCCTCCGCATCGCCCGCCGCCGGGCGGCTCGGCGCGCCGCGCGGCACCCGGCCGACCGCACGGCACCGGGCGGCGGCTCAGCGGCGGTGGGCGAAGAGCGCGCGGTAGTCCGACCCGTTGCGGAACCAGACGAGACCGGCCGGCCCGGCGGCGTAGAGCGCGGTGGCGTAGGCGTCGGCGACGGCGAGGTCGGGGCCGACCACCGTCGCGGCGACCAACTGCTCGGCCGGCTCGCCCGTGTGCGGGTCCACCACGTGCCCCTGGCGGCCGCTCACCCCGGACGTGCCGACCGCGCCCGCCGTCATCTCCAGCACCAGCGGCGCGCGGCGTCGATCCGTCGGGTGGTGCACCGCCACCCGCCACGGGCCGCCGTGCGCCGCGTGCCCGCGTACGACCAGGTCGGCGCCGGTGAGCACGGCGTAGTCGTGGATGCCGGCGGCGCGCAGCCGGGCGGCGGCGCGCTCGACCGCCCACCCGCCGAGCAGGCCGCCCGGGTCGAAGCCGCCGGGCACCGCCCAGGCGTCGAACCAGCCGTCGGTGGCCGCCCGCATCGCCGCGCAGCGGTCGACCAGGTCGGCCAGCGGCGGGTACGACTCGGGGCTGATCTCGCCGCGGCGCAGCCGGGAGACCAGGCTCTCGGGCCGGCTCGGGCCGTAGGTGAGGTCGATGGCCCGTAGTTCCGCCACCGCGTCGCGCAGCGCGTCCCCGACGCCCCGGCGGCCCAGCCACTCGGGCGCGTTGAGCAGCAGCGAGTATTCCGCCGTCGAGGTCCGCACGGTGTGCTGGACGGCGATCCGGTCGCCGGTGGCCGCGCCGGGGCGGTCGACGCGGTGGCTGCGGGCGCCGAGCCGCAGGTCCGGCCGGCGGGGCTGGAAGGCCGGCTGGTCCACCCAGCGGGTCCGTGGCTGCTGGTCGATCCGCATGACAGTGCTCCCTCGCTGCCGGCGGGCCGCGTCGTCGCGGTGCCGTCGCGGGCCCCCGTGACCCGCTCGTCACCACGTTAGGCAGCGGAGATGACCCCACCATGAATGTCACCTGAGAGCCTCCTGTGCATTCCGGTTTCCCGAATGGTGGAACCTTCGTACCGGGAGGCGGGACAGCGGCGTACGGTCGGACCCAACGGCGAGGCGAAGGAGCGCAGGACGTGGCACGGATCGCGGTGGTGGCCGGGGACGGGATCGGACCCGAGGTGGTCGCGCAGGCCCGCAAGGTCATCGACGCCGTGCTCCCGGGGGTGGAGACTACCGAGTACGACCTCGGCGCCGCCCGCTGGCACCGCACCGGCGAGGTGCTGCCCGACTCGGTGCTGGCCGAGCTGGCCGGGCACGACGCCATCCTGCTCGGTGCGGTCGGCGACCCCACCGTGCCGCCGGGCGTGCTGGAGCGGGGCCTGCTGCTCAAGCTGCGGTTCGCCTTCGACCAGTACGTCAACCTGCGCCCGGCGCGGCTCTGGCCCGGCGTGGCCGGGCCGCTGGCCAGCGTCAAGCCCGGCGAGGTCGACATGGTGGTGGTGCGCGAGGGCACCGAGGGCCTGTACGCGGGCGCCGGTGGCGCGCTGCACCGCGGCACCCCCGCCGAGGTCGCCACCGAGGAGAGCCTGAACACGCGGCACGGGGTGGAGCGGGTGATCCGCGACGCCTTCGCCCGCGCCGCGCGCCGCGAGCGGCGCAAGGTCACCCTGGTGCACAAGACGAACGTGCTCACCCACGCCGGCTCGCTGTGGGCGCGCGCGTTCGAGGCCGTCGCCGCCGAGCACCCCGACTTGTCCACGGAGTACCAGCACGTCGACGCCGCCGCGATGTTCCTGGTCACCCAGCCCCAGCGCTACGACGTGGTGGTCACCGACAACCTGTTCGGCGACATCCTCACCGACATCGCCGCGGCGGTCACCGGCGGGATCGGGCTGGCGGCCAGCGGCAGCATCAACCCCGAGGGGGCCTACCCCTCGATGTTCGAGCCGGTGCACGGCTCCGCGCCGGACATCGCCGGGCGCGGCGTGGCCGACCCGGTGGCGGCCGTGCTCTCGGCCGCGCTGCTGCTCGACCAGCTCGGGCACGCCGACGCCGCGGCCCGGGTCACCGCCGCGGTCGGCACGGAGCTGGCCGGCCGGGCCCCGGGCGTACCGCTGCGCACCGAGGAGGTCGGCGACCGGCTGGCCGGGTACGCCGCCTCCTGAAGCCGGCGGGCCCGCCCCACCGGGGCGCCCCTCCCCGTCCGCCGCCCGTCCGGCGCCACCGGCGCCGCGGCGGGTCACCCGTCCGGCGCCGTCGATGCGCCGGGCGTAGCTACCCCCTGAACGACCGTTCGGGGTAAGTTTCTCGCACCATCTTTCTCGGCATGCGGACCCGTGTGCCGTCCGTCCCCAGGGAGGTCAGCGCGATGAGCGGTGGTGACAAGCTCGACTTCGAGATCCGTCCGAATCCCGCGCCGGTATCCGTCGCCGACCGGGCCGCCCTGCTGGCCAACCCCGGGTTCGGCCGGGTCTTCACCGACCACATGGTCACCATCCGTTACGCCGACGGCAAGGGCTGGTACGACGCCCGGGTCGAGGCGCGCGCGCCGATCCCGATGGACCCGGCCGCCGCGGTCCTGCACTACGCGCAGGAGATCTTCGAGGGACTGAAGGCGTACCGGACGCCCGACGGCGGGGTCACCATGTTCCGGCCGGAGGCCAACGCCGCCCGGTTCGCCGCCTCCGCCCGGCGGATGGCGATGCCGCCGCTGCCCGAGGAGGCGTTCGTCGACTCGCTGCGCCGGCTCGTCGAGGTCGACCGGGACTGGATTCCCGAGGGCGAGGACGGCAGCCTCTACCTGCGTCCGTTCATGTTCGCCAGCGAGGTGTTCCTCGGCGTCCGCCCGGCCAACGAATACCTCTACGTGGTGATCGCCTCGCCGGTCGGCGCGTACTTCTCCGGCGGGGTCAAGCCGGTGACGGTCTGGGTCTCCCCGGACTACACCCGGGCCGCCCCCGGGGGCACCGGCGCGGCGAAGTGCGGCGGCAACTACGCCGCCTCGCTGGTGGCCCAGGCCGAGGCGATCGAGCACGGCTGCGACCAGGTGGTCTTTCTCGACGCGGTGGAGCGCCGCTACGTCGACGAGCTGGGCGGCATGAACGTGTTCTTCGTCTACGACGACGGCACCGTGGTCACCCCGCCGCTGACCGGCACGATCCTGCCCGGCATCACCCGGGAGTCGGTGCTCGAGCTGGCCGCCGGCGCGGGGCACCGGGTCGAGGAGCGGCCGGTGAGCTTCGCCGACTGGCAGGCCGACGCGGCCAGCGGCCGGCTCCGCGAGGTGTTCGCCTGTGGCACCGCCGCCGTGATCACCCCGATCGGGCAGGTGCGCTTCCCCGACGGCGAGTTCCTGGTCGGCGACGGCGGGCCTGGCCGGGTCACCATGGCCCTGCGCCAGCAGCTCGTCGACCTCCAGCGGGGCGTGGCCGACGACCCGCACGGCTGGGTCCGGCGCATCTTCTGACCCGTACGCCCGAGCGTGCCGCCCCCGTGCCGTCCCGGCGCGGGGGCGGCGTCGCCGTCGGCCGCGCCCGCGTCAGTCGAGCAGGTGGTCGCGGAGGGCGGTGAGCTGGGCGTCGGTGACGCCGGCGTGGCGCAGGTAGCCCTCGACCGAGCCGTGGGCCGCCCGCAGCTCGGCGAGGAAGAGCGTCATGGCCTCGGCGGGACAGGTCAGCACCGGCAGGGTGTGCCCCGCCTGCTGCCCGGTGGCCTCGAACCAGGCGCGGTACCGCTCGCCGGCCTCGGTGCTCAGCGCGTAGTCGGCGGCGATCTCGTCGTCGTCGACGCCGAGCACCGCGAGGGTGAGCCCGCAGACGATGCCGGTGCGGTCCTTGCCGGCGACGCAGTGCACCACCACGGGCGCGTTGGCGCTGTCGGCGATCAGCCCGACGGCCTCGGCGAGCCCGGCCGTGCCGGTCTCCGCGAGGTCGGCGTACCGGTCGGCCAGGTAGCGGGCCAGGTCGCTGCCCGGCTGGTAGGGCCGCTCGCCCCACTCGGCGTGCTCCGGGTGGATGTTGCGCCAGGTCAGGCCGTCGAATTGGGGAATCCGGCCGTCGCGTTCCACCTCGTAGGGGCGGCGCAGGTCGATGACCGTGCGCACGCCGAGGGCGGCGAACGCCTCCCGGTCGGCGTCGTCGATGCGGTGCGGCGAGTCGGAGCGGTAGAGCCGGCCCCGGCGGACGGTGCGCCCGTCGTGGCCGGAGTGGCCGCCGACGTCGCGGAAGTTGAACATCGTGGCGAACGGGATCCTGCGGTTGACCTCGGGGGCGTCCACGTTGACACGGTAACGGTCTCCCGCGGGTGGCGGGAGACCGTCGCGCGCCGGTGACTACCGGGCGGTGCCGGGCGGGATCGCCGAGTACGTCTCGCCGTAGTAGCCGCCGAGCCGGTCCCGGTAGGTGGGGTCGGTGTCGGCGGTCTCGTCGTACTCCGGGGCGGCCTTGATCTGGTCCTTGCTCCGGTCGACGTGGACCTTGCGCTCGTCGTGGTCGACGTGGTTCACCGTGCCGGCCGGGATCATGACCTTCCGGCCGAAGATCCACGGGCCGGTGTCCACCACCAGGTAGCTGTCGTTGACCTCGTGGCTGGCATTGTCGATCTTGCCGATGCCGCCGTCGCTGGCCTCGACCTTGTAGCCGACCAGGTCGGCGTCGGCCACCCGCGCCGTGTCCCGGTAGCGCCACGGGTCGAACGTGCCGGCGGGCGCGCCGCCGGCGAACTCGCCCTGGCCGCCGTGGCGCACCGGGTCCGGGCTGCCGTGCGTGCTGTGCGGGTCGAGCCTGTCCATGTGACAACTCCTGCCCCGACTGTCGCCAGTCGTCTCGCCGGATCGAGTCCTCGTCCTCGGAGGAGCTACCCGGGCGGTCGCCGCCGGAAACGGCGGGGGACCGGCGGTGGGCCGGCGCTGGAGACGGCGGTGGGCCGGCGCCGTCGTGCGGCGCCGGCCCATCGGGGCGTACGCGTCAGGCGAGCGCGGCCTGGGCGTCCAGGGTGACCGCGGCGGCGTGCACGACGGCGGCGATGCGCAGCCCCTCGTGCACCTGCTCGCGGCTGAAGCCCGCGCCGCGCAGGGTCTTCTCGTGCGACTCCAGGCACACGCCGCAGCCGGTGATGGCCGAGACGGCCAGGCACCAGAGCTCGAAGTCGGCCTTCTCCACGCCCGGCTTGGCGATGATCTGCATCCGCAGCCGTGCCGGGATCGACTGGTACTGCTCGTCGCCGATCAGGTGCTTGGCCCGGTAGTAGACGTTGTTCATCGCCATGATCGCGGCGGCGCCCTTGGCCGCCTCGATCGCCTCCGGCCCGAGGTGGGTGGCCGCCTCGTCGGCGATCTCCCGCAGCACCACCGGGTTGCGCGCGGCGACGGCGCAGGCCAGGGCGGTGCCCCACGCCTGCTCCGGCTTCAGCGTGCTGGTGCCGATGGTGGAGCCGAGGTTGAGCTTGATGTCCTTGGCGTACTCCGGCAGAGCCGCCTTGACCGCGTCCAGACCCACGGTCAGGCCCCGGCGCCGGCGAGCAGCTTGGTGGCGTCCAGGGTCTCGCCGCCCTTGTTCCAGTTGCACGGGCAGAGCTCGTCGGTCTGCAGGGCGTCGAGCACCCGCAGCACCTCGGAGACGTTCCGGCCGACCGAACCGGCGGTCACCATGACGAACTGGATCTCGTTGTTCGGGTCGACGATGAAGGTCGCCCGCTGGGCCACGCCGTCCTCGCCGAGCACGCCGCAGGCGGCGGTCAGCTCGCGCTTGATGTCGCTGAGCATCGGGAACGGCAGCTCGCGCAGGTCCGGGTGGTCCTTGCGCCACGCGTAGTGGACGAACTCGTTGTCGACCGACACGCCGAGGACCTGGGCGTCCCGGTCGGCGAACTCGTCGTTCAGCCGCCCGAACTCGGCGATCTCCGTCGGGCAGACGAAGGTGAAGTCCTTCGGCCAGAAGAAGACGACCCGCCACTTGCCCTCGTGGGACTTGTGGTTGATCGTCTCGAACGCCTTCTCGGCGTCCAGCGACACGCAGGCGGTGAGTTCGTACTCGGGGAAGCGGTCACCGACAGTGAGCACAGGTCCTCCTTGACAGTGGCACGAGGCCGGTAAAACTGGATCGGTTCCAGATACTTCCTCAGTGCTGTTTCCGCCTGGCGGCGGCCGGGTTACTTGTGAAGTGGATCACCAGCTTCCGGTTCCGCCCGCGTACGGGGGCCGGCCGGGGTATCGCGACCCTCCGTCACCGTCCCGTCATGTGGACTATGCCTCCCAAAACCAGTGCTCGGGTGGCAGAGTAGCGATCGTGACCAGCACCTACCTGATTATTCGCACCTAGCGCGCCGGCCTCCCCCTCCGCCGAGCGCGCAGACCTCCCGCATCCGCGGGGGGTCTTTTTGTTGCTCTCGAAAGGATCCCTGATGACCTTCCAGGTGTACGACACGACGCTGCGCGACGGTGCCCAGCGCGAGGGGCTCAGCTATTCGGTGGTCGACAAGCTCGCGGTGGCGCGGCTGCTCGACGAGCTCGGGGTCGGCTTCATCGAGGGCGGCTGGCCGGGCGCGGTGCCGAAGGACACGGAGTTCTTCCGCCGGGCGCGCAGCGAGCTGGACCTGAGACACGCGCTGCTGGTGGCGTTCGGGGCCACCCGCCGGGCCGGGGTGCAGGTCGCCGACGACCCGCAGGTGCGCGGTCTGCTCGACGCGCAGACCCCGGCGGTCGCCCTGGTCGCCAAGGCCGACCTGCGGCACGTCGAGCGGGCGCTGCGCACCACCGCCGGGGAGAACCTGGCGATGGTCCACGACACCGTGGCGCACCTGGTGGCGGAGGGTCGCCGGGTCTTCGTCGACGGCGAGCACTTCTTCGACGGCTACCGGTCCGACCCGGCGTACACGGCCTCCGTGGTGGAGACCGCGCTCGCCGCCGGCGCCGAGCGGTTCGTGCTCTGCGACACCAACGGTGGCATGCTGCCCTCGCAGGTGAGCGCCGCCATCGCCGACCTGACCGCCCGGCTGGGCGTGGGCCCGGAGCTGCTCGGCATCCACTGCCAGAACGACACGGCCTGCGCCGTGGCGAACACGATCGCCGCCGTCGAGGCGGGGGTGCGGCATTTCCAGGGCACCGCGAACGGCTACGGCGAACGCCCCGGCAACGCCGACATCTTCGCCGTGGTCGCCAACCTCCAGCTCAAGCTCGGGCTGCCCGTCCTACCGGAGGGCTGCCTGGGGCAGATGGTGCGGGTCTCCCACGCCATCGCCGAGATCGCCAACATCGCCCCCGACACCCACCAGGCCTACGTCGGGGCCGCGGCCTTCGCCCACAAGGCGGGGCTGCACGCGAGCGCGATCAAGGTGGATCCGCTGCTCTACAACCACGTGGACCCACAGGTGGTGGGCAACGACATGCGGATCCTCGTCACCGAGATGGCCGGCCGGGCCAGCGTCGAGCTCAAGAGCCGCGAGCTCGGCCTGGACCTGGCCGGCCATCCGGAGGCGCTGTCCCGGGTGACCGGGCGGGTCAAGGAGCTGGAGGCCGACGGCTGGTCGTTCGAGGCCGCCGACGCCTCGTTCGAGCTGCTGGTCCGCGCCGAGCTGGACACCGCGCCGCCGAGGCCGTTCACGCTGGAGTCGTACCGGGTGCTGGTCGAGCACCGGGAGGACGGCGCGGTGGTCTCCGAGGCGACCGTCAAGATCCGCGTACGCGGGGAGCGGGTGATCGCCACCGCGGAGGGGAACGGCCCGGTCAACGCCCTGGACGAGGCGCTGCGGGCCGGGCTGGCCCGGCACTACCCGCAGCTGCGCGACTTCGAGCTGGCCGACTTCAAGGTGCGGATCCTGGAGGGCAGCAGCGGCACCGGAGCGGTGACGCGGGTGCTGCTGGAGACCGCCGACCGCAACGGCCGCGACTGGACCACGGTCGGCGTGCACCCCAACGTCGTCGAGGCGAGCTGGCACGCCCTCGTCGACGCCCTCACCTACGGCCTCGACCGCGCCCGGGTCTGAGGCGGCCCGGTCCCGGCGCCGCCGGCCGCGCTCGGAGGCCGGTGGATACCGCGCGGGCACCGGCCACCGTGGCGGGCCGGCGGGTCAGCCGGCCGGCAGGCGCAGCTCGGCCAGGACGGCGCGGTGGTCGCTGCCCGGCACCCGGTGCACGGCCACCGCCCGTACGGCGATCCGGCGGTCGACCAGCACGTGGTCGATGGTCACCGGCGGGATCGGGTCGCCGTCGTAGGGGCCCCAGGTGCCGGTGAGGCCGGCGCCGACCTCGTCGGCGGCGTCGACGTAGCCGGTGGCCAGCAGGGCGCGCAGCGGGGCGTGGTCGAGGGTGGCGTTGAAGTCGCCGGCCAGGATCCGCAGCGGCCCGTCCGGCGTCGCGGGCGGCTGCGCGGCCAGGTCGGTGCGCCAGTGGCCGACCTGGTCCACCGCGTAGGGCGCCGCCGGGTGCGCCGACTCGACCCGCACCGGCGGCGCCCCGGGCACCGTCACCGTGCCGTACGCCTGGTCGAAGCCCCAACCGCCGCGATTGCGCCGGACGCCGCCCTCGTCGACCGGGAACCGGGCGTAGAGCCCGGAGCCGACCGTGCCCGGCTGCGGGTCGAGGTGCCGGTGGGGGAGCAGCCGGTCCAGGCCGAGCCGGTCCAGCTCCGCCGCGGCCCCGGGGGTGAACTCCTGCACGGTGAGCACGTCGACGCGGTGCCGCTCGACCAGGTCGACCAGCGCCCGCGCGTCGGCGGCCCCGGCGAGCAGGTTGGCGGTCAGCACCCGCACCGTCGGCCCCGCGGCCGAGGGCTGCCCGGCGGGCAGGGCCCGGGGCGCGACCACGGCCACCAGCGCCGTCGTGACCACCGCCGCGACCACCGCGGGCCACCGGCGCCGCAGCGCGAGCGCGAGCACCAGCGGCAGCAGGCTCCCGGCGGCCACGTACGGGGTGAAGGCCAGTAGTTGGACCAGCGGCCCGTGGTCGAGGCCGGCCAGCCGCAGGGCTGCCCAGGCGACCCCGGGCGCGACGGCCGCCCAGCAGAGCGCGGTGCCCGGTCGTCCCGCCCGGCTGCCCGTCACCCGTTCCGCCGCCCCGGTGGTCATGGCCGCGCCCCGGTGGTGATGGGCGCGCCTGGCGTGATCATGGCTGGAGAGTAGCCCGGCCCCCCGCGCACCGCGGCCCCGTCGCCTCCGTCACGCCCATTCGTGAATGCCGGGGCATTCGCTTTTCACAAATTGTCGACGACCGTCGAACGATTTGGCGAACCGTGATCAACTATTGACGTCCGGCTTTTTGCGATGCTACGTTCCAGTGGGTTGAGACGTCGAAACTCTGAGTAGTAATACCTGCTCAAGGCCGGTGGAAATCGTCGAGACGGCAACATCTATGGTGCGGCCTGAAGTGCGGGCTTCCGGCGGTTGTCGCTCATTTTTCCGGCCCCAGAATGGAAATCTGCCGCCCCGTGGCAACGCGGGAGCGGCCGAAGCCGCACGGTCAACAAAAGGGAGACCCTGTCATGACCACACTCTTCCGACGCAAGGCGGTGGCGGTGGCCTTCGCCGCCCTGGCGCTCACCCTGGCCGGGGGCGGCGTCGCCGTCGCCCAGCCGGCGGCGAAGGCACCCGCCGAGGTCGCCCAGCCGTCCCTCCGTCAGCCGGGCGGCGGCAGTCAGCCGGCGGTGACGCCCGCCGAGGCCCGCAAGGCCAAGGCCGCGCTGGCGCAGGGACCGTCCACGCAGGCGACCGCGCCGGGCACCATCTCCTTCGCCGTCGTCAGCAGCGGTGGCACGCTGCTCCGCGGCTCGCCCGAGGCGGTCTCCGCCACCAGGTACGGCCCCGGGCAGTACCAGGTCCTGTTCACCTACAACGTCACGCTGAAGGGCTTCCAGGCCACCATCGGCACCACCGACCCGTTCAACGTGCCGCCGGGCGGGGAGATCTCGGTGGCGCCACGGCTCCAGACGCCGAACGCGGTCTTCATCCAGACCCGCAACTCGTCCGGCAGCCCGTCCGACCGGCCCTTCCACCTGGCCATCACCAACTGACGCACCCGCTGACGCGCCGGCCCCCACCGCCCGTGGGGGCCGGCGCCACGCGGCGGACCACCGGCGGTCGAGTCGGGTACGCGGGTGCCCCCGCCGGTGTGTGGCCGGCCGCGTCGTCGCTGCCGGCCCGGGAGGCTCGTCCCGGTTCGGGCCGGTAAGGACCGCCCAGGCGCTGATAATCCGACGTTTGTCCGAGGGCCGCCACGGGAAGCAAGCACCGTGACGGACATCTCGGACACCCTGGCCAGCGTGCCCAGCCCGGCCGATCCCGACGCGAGTTCCGCCGAGCTGGAACAGACCCTCTTCGAGGTCAAACGCGTGATCGTCGGGCAGGATCGGCTCGTCGAGCGCCTGCTCACCGCCCTCGTCGCCGACGGGCACTGCCTCCTGGAGGGCGTGCCCGGGGTGGCCAAGACCCTCGCCGCGCAGACCCTCGCCACCGTGGTCGGCGGCACCTTCTCCCGGATCCAGTTCACCCCCGACCTCGTCCCGTCGGACATCGTCGGCACCCGGATCTACCGGGCGTCGAAGGAGACCTTCGACATCGAGCTGGGCCCGGTCATGGCCAACCTGGTGCTCGCCGACGAGATCAACCGCGCCCCCGCCAAGGTGCAGTCCGCGCTGCTGGAGGCGATGGCGGAGCGCCAGGTCTCCATCGGCGGGCGCAGCTACGCCGTGCCCGACCCGTTCCTGGTGCTGGCCACCCAGAACCCGATCGAGTCCGAGGGGGTCTACCAGCTGCCGGAGGCGCAGCGCGACCGGTTCCTGATGAAGATCGTGGTCGACTACCCGAGCGACGCCGACGAGCTGGCCATCCTCTACCGGATGAGCGCCGACCGGCCCACCGCCCGGCGGGTGCTCGACCCGCAGCGGCTGCGCGACCTCCAGGCCCGCGCCACCCACGTCTTCGTGCACCACGCCCTCGCCGAGTACGTCGTCCGGCTCATCCTCGCCACCCGCGACCCCGGCCGGTTCGGCCTGCCGGAGATCGCCCCGCTGCTCGCGTACGGGGCGAGCCCCCGGGCCACGCTCGGGCTGGTCGCCGCCGCCCGGGCCCAGGCGCTGCTGCGCGGCCGGGAGTACGTGCTGCCCGAGGACATCCGCGAGCTGGCCGTCGACGTGCTGGCCCACCGGCTGGTGCTCTCCTTCGACGCGGTCGCCGACGGGGTGTCCGCCGAGTCGCTGGTGCACCGGCTGGTCGAGGCGGTGCCGCCGCCCCGCGTCGCCACCGGCCACCCCGAGTTCGCGACCGACCTGGCGGCGGCATGAGGTGGCGCGGGGCCACCGCGCCGGCGTCCGTGCCGGCCGACCCGGGGCTGGCCGACCTCGCCCCGGACCGGCGGCTGCGCCGGCTGGAACTGACCGTCACCCGACGGCTCGACGGCCTGCTGCACGGCCGGTACCGCGGCCTGCTCCCCGGGCCGGGCAGCGAGCCGGCCGGCAGCCGGGAGTACCGCCCCGGTGAGGACGAGGTGCGCCGGATGGACTGGGCGGTGACCGCCCGGACCACGGTCCCGCACGTCCGCGAGGTCGACGCCGACCGGGAGCTGACCACCTGGCTGCTGGTGGACGCGAGCCCCAGCATGGAGTACGGCACCGCCGAGCTGGACAAACGCGAACTGGCCGTGGCGGCCGTGGCGGCGGTCGGCTTCCTCACCGCCGGGGTCGGCAACCGGCTCGGCGCGCAGGTGCTCGGCCCGGCCGGGCTGCGTCGCTTCCCGCCCCGCAGCGGGCGTACCCACCTGCTCGGGCTGCTCCGGGCCCTGCTGACCGCGCCGCGCGCCGGCGCGTACGACGAGCGCCGCCCGCCGCCCGGCGGCCCCGACCTGGCCGACGGGCTGGCCGCCGTGCACCGGGTGGCGCTGCGGCGCGGCCTCGTGGTGGTGGTCTCGGACTTCCTCGACGGCCTGCCCGACGACCCCCGGCACGCGCCGGCCTGGGAGGCGCCCCTGCGCCGGCTCGCCGTGCGGCACCAGGTGCTCGCCGTGCAGGTCACCGACCCGCGCGAACTGGAACTGCCGGACGTCGGCCTGATCACCCTGGTCGACCCGGAGACCGGCCGGACGCGGGAGGTGTGGACCGGCGACCCCCGCCTGCGCGAGCGGTACGCGGTCGCCGCTGCCGCCCAGCGCGACCAGGTGGGCCAGGCGCTGCGCCGCAGCGGGGCGACCCACCTGCCGCTGCGTACCGACCGCGACTGGAGCGCGGACATCGTGCGCCACGTGCACGCCCAGCGGCGGCTGGTGGCGGCCCCGGCCGGCGCGGCCCGGGGAGGTGCGTTGTGATCTGGCAGTCACCCGTCCGGCTCTGGCTGCTGCTCGGGGTGCTCGCCCTGGCCGTCGGCTACCTGCTGGCGCAGCGCCGGCGCAGCCGGTACGCCGTCCGCTTCACCAACCTGCGGCTGCTCGACCGGGTCGCGCCGCAGCGGCCGACCTGGCGGCGGCACCTGCCGGCCGGGCTCTTCCTCGCCATGCTGGCGCTGCTGGTGGTCGGCTTCGCCCGGCCGACGGCGGAGGTGCGGGTCCCCCGCGAGCGGGCGACGGTGATGGTGGCCGTGGACGTCTCGACCTCGATGCTCGCCGGCGACGTGGAACCCGACCGGCTCAGCGCCGCCAAGGAGTCCGCCCGGCGCTTCGTCGACAGCCTGCCCGACGAGTTCAACGTCGGGTTGGTCGCCTTCGCGGGCAGCGCGGCGGTGCTGGTGCCGCCGAGCACCGACCGGGAGGCGCTGCACGAGGGGGTCGAGCGGCTGGTCGAGGGGGCCACCGGGGTGCAGGGCACGGCCATCGGCGAGGCCATCAGCACGTCGCTCGGCGCGGTGAAGGGCTTCGACAGCCAGGCGGCCAAGGATCCGCCGCCGGCCCGGATCATCCTGCTCTCCGACGGCGCGAACACCTCCGGCATGGACCCGATGGAGGCGGCGGCCGACGCGGTGACCATGAAGGTGCCGGTGCACACCATCTCGTTCGGCACCCCCGGCGGCACGGTGGACCGGGGCGGCCGGCCGATCCAGGTGCCGGTGGACGGGCAGACCCTGCGCGCGGTCGCCGAGGAGACCGGGGGCGGGTTCCACGAGGCCCACACCAGCGACGAACTGCGTGCCGTCTACGACGACATCGGCACCTCGGTGGGCTACCGCACCGAACGGCAGGACGTCTCGGCCCGCTTCATCGGCCTGGGACTGGTGTTCGCCATGGGCGCCGCGGCCGGCTCGATGCGCTGGTTCTCCCGACTGCCCTGACCCGTACGGCCACCGCCGAGAAGAACACGTGAGGAGCGTACGCATGGCAGTGCAGACCGGGTTGGGCGAGCCGCGCGGCCCCTGGTTCATCTCGCCGGAGCTGGACCCGGACGGGCGCTCCCGGTGGGACGGGCCCGGGTCGGACCGTGGCCCGGCCGGATGGCGCCGGCACGGGCGGCTGCTGGCCGGGCTGGTGGTGGTGGCCCTGTCCACCGCCTCCGGCGCGGTGGCCGGCGGCGTGGTGGCCAGCCGGGACGGTGCGCCCGGCCCGGCGGCGGCCTCGGCGGCCCCGGTCCCGGCGGAGCTGGTGACCGCGGCCGAGAAGACCGTGCCGGGGGTCGTCTCGGTGCTCGTGGGGGGCGGCGGGGCCTCGGCGACCGGCTCCGGCTTCGCCGTCGACGACCAGCAGCACATCATCACCAACGACCACATCCTGGCGAAGGGCGGTGGCGGCTCGGTGACGGTGGAGCTGCCGGACGGGCGGCGGTTCGCCGCCGAGGTGGTCGGCCGGGAGCCGCGCAGCGACCTCGCGGTGCTCCGGGTGCCCCCGTCGGCCGGCCTGGCGGCGCTGCCGCTGGCCAAGCCGGGGTCGACCCGGGTCGGCGAGCCGGTGCTGGCGGTCGGCTCGCCGCTGGGGCTGGCCGGCACCGTCACCGCCGGCATCGTGAGCGCCCTGGACCGGGAGGTGCGCCTCGGCGACAACCGGCACACCGCGGTGCAGACCGACGCCTCCATCAACCCGGGCAACTCGGGCGGCCCGCTGGTCAACGCGCGCGGCGAGGTGGTGGGGGTGAACACCGCGATCGCCACCATCGACGGCAACGGCTCCATCGGGATCGGCTTCGCCATCCCCATCGAACAGGTGCAGAAGACCGCCGACACGATCATCGGAAAGGGCGGCTGAGCTGCCCTCATGCCCGCCCGGACCGCCGTGGGAACGTGAGAACTGTCGGATACCCGGCGCGGAATGATCGGACAATGGAAATATTACGCTGAGTGTGGATACTGGCGTGGGTGGAGCGTCCTGTCATCGTGGCCCTCCTGCTGGTGGGCCTGATCATCGGAACCGGTGTCGGGTCGGCGTACGCCCGGGCGCGACGCGGGTGGGCCGACTACCAGACCGTCAAGAAGACCGTGCCCGGTGCCCGGCGCACCGCGTGGCTGCTGATCAAGGTGGCCACCACGAAGATCGGGGTGATCGCCCTGCTGCTCGTCGGGGCGGTCGCGTACGCCGCCGTCGACTCCGACGCCGAGCCCGCGCCACCCGGCCCGACCCCGAGCCCGTCCGCCACCCCGAGCACCTCGCCGGGGCGTTAGCCTCGAGGTGTGGACGACGGACTGCGGGTGACCGACCGGTGGGTCGTCCCCGCCGCTGAGCTGCGGGAACGCTTTTCCCGCTCGTCCGGCCCCGGCGGCCAGGGCGTCAACACCACCGACTCCCGCGTCGAGCTGAGCTACGACCTGGGCGCCTCGCCCGGGGTGCCCGAATCGCTGCGGGCGCGGGCGCTGGACCGGCTCGCCGGGCGGCTCGTCGACGGCGTGCTGACCGTCACCGCCAGTGAACACCGGGCGCAGTTGGCCAACCGGGAGGCGGCCCGGGAACGGCTGGTCGCGCTGCTGCGCGAGGCGGCGGCCCCGCCGCCCCCGCCCCGCCGGCCGACCCGGCCCTCGCGCGGGGCCAAGGAACGCCGGCTGGCCGAGAAGAAGCGCCAGTCGCAGCGCAAGCGCGACCGCCGCGTCGACGGCGACTGACGGACGGCCGCGGCGACCGGCGGGCAGGGCGGCCGAGGGGCCGGAGGGCCGCTACCGGCGGATCTACGCCGGCAGGGCGTCCAGCAGCCGGGCTCGCAGCACGGCGGCCCGGTCGGCGAACCCCCGCTGCGCGGCGGCGTACTCGGCCCGCCCCTCCGGGGTCTCCACCCGCACCGGCGGGTAGCCCAGGTCGGACAGGTCGTACGGGGAGGCCCGCATGTCCAGGGTGCGGATCTCCCTGGCCAGCTCGAAGCAGTCCGCGACGAGTTCGGCGGGCACGAGTGGCGAGAGCTTGTACGCCCACTTGTAGAGGTCCATGTTGGCGTGCAGGCAGCCCGGCTGCTCGTGGGCGTGCTGCGTCTCCCGCGTCGGGGTGAGCAGGTTCAACGGCCGGGCCGGTGCGGTGAAGAACCGGTACGCGTCGAAATGGCTGCACCGCACCCCGCGCTCCTCCACCACGGCCGCGGTCCGCTCCGGGCTCAGCCGCAGCGGCCAGGCGTTGTGGCGTACCTCCGCCTGGGTCTGCCGGTAGACCATGGCCCACTCGTGCATCCCGAAACAGCCGAGGTGCGCCGGCCGGCCGGCGGTCGCCACCAGCAGCGCCCGGATCCACTCGACCGACTCGGCGCGCCGCGCGCGTACCCCCTCGGTGTCGAGGGTGACCCCGGCGGCGGTGGCGCGGTAGTCCCGGCCGAACTCGGCCGGGTCCGCGTCGCGCAGCGCCACCCCGGCCCCCGGGTGCCACCGGCGCAGCTGGGCCGGGCGGTGCGAGTAGTAGGTGAAGAGGAAGTCCTCCACCGGGTGCTTCCCGCCCCGGCGGCGGCGCGCCAGGTGCGGGGTGAGCCAGGCGTCGACTCGCTCCTCGTGCGCCCGGCGCCGGGCCCGCCAGCACGCCGCGTCGAGCACGGCGGTCGGGGCGAGGGCGGCGGTCACGGACCCAGGGTACGACCGCCGCCCCGCCGCCGGTCAGGGCACGTCCACCCGGACCCCGGCGGAGAACACCCCGCTGCGCAGCTCCAACTGCTCCGGCGGCGCCTGTCCGTCGACCGTGAAGACCAGCGGCAGCACCATCCGGTTGCCGCCCGCCATCGGCTGGGCGAAGACGTCGCGGCCCTGGTTGGCGGCCCGGGTGGCCTGCTCGTCGGTGCTGACGAAGTTGCCGTCCGGCAGGTACGCCCGTTGCAGGCGGCCGTGCCAGCTCTGCTTCTCCGGGGTGAGGTTGCGCACCCCGACCGTGGCCTGGCACTGCCGCGCGCCGCGGCCCGGCTCGCACGCGACCCGGAAGACGGTGAACTCGAACGCCGACTCGCGCAGCGGCTCGCCGATGGCGCCGTTGGTGCCCCGGCCGATCCACGCGCCGCTGGTCGGCTGGCTGTCGGTGTCGATGGCCGCGACCTCCCGGGTGGCCGTCCAGGCGGCGGTGCCCACCGTGCCGGCCAGCACCGCGGCGGCCACCGGCACGATCAGCCAGACGGACGGCGTGCGGCGGGTCTGCGCCGGCCGGGGCGTGGCGGGCCGCGGGTAGACGGTCCCCCGCCCGCCGGGCGCGAGGGCCGCGGCGACGGGCCGGCGGCGCCGCCGCCGCCACGTCCAGACCCCGCCGAGCGCGAGCACCGCCACCGTGGCCAGCCCGGCCAGCAGCACGGGCGTCCGACGCCACGCCGGCGTCTCCGGGGTCTCCTTCGTCGCCGCCGGCGCGGCCGCGTTCCAGGTCGCCGTCGCGCAGTCGTACGGCCGGCTGCCGTCGCGGGCGAAGGCGCAGGCCGGCGCGGTCAGCGGCCGGTCCGGGGCGGCCGTGGTCAGCGTCGTGCCCAGGGTGGTGGTGCTGCGGGCGGGCAGCTTGAGCTGCCAGGTCACCGCGGTGGCGGACTGGCCGGTGGCGCGGGTGGCCCGGCCGCCGGTGGTGATGGCGGTCGCCGAGGCGCCGGGCGGCAGCTCCTGCCGCACGGTGGTGTCCACCGGCGTGTTGCCGGAGTTGCGGACCTGGATCCGGTAGCGCGGTGCCGGCGTGCTCTCCGGCGCCACCGCCACCGTGACCGGCGGCTTCGCCACCGGCGGGGCGGCCCGGGTCGGGGTGGGCACCGCGGGCGGCACCGACGGCATCGCCGGCGCCGGGGTCGGCGCGGCCGCCGCCGGTGGTGGCTGCGCGGCCGCCGCGGGTGGTGCCGCCGTGGGCAGTGCCGGCGCGGCGGCGAGGATGCCGAGGCAGTGGACGAACACTGCGAGGGCCCTGTGGTGTCGTGTCGATGCAGGCATACGAACGAACCTCCGGAGCCGACGCTAGGGGCGGGGCGACGCCGGGTGGGTACGAAGTCGCGAAGTCCGCCCCGGGACGCGGGACGTGGCGTAGGGTGCGCGGTCCGGGCGGCGCACCCGGGGCTGCGCGGGCCGGTCGGTGCCAGGGCGCGCGGGCCGGACGGCGCGCCTACGGCCGCCTCGGCCGGGCGGCGCGCCGCCGTGCTGCTGCCCGCCGGCCGGGATCCACCTGGGCGGGTCGTGGCCTGGGCCGGCGTGCGGGTCGTCCGGGACTAGATTGGCCTGGTGCGTATCGCTCGTTTTGCTCATGCCAAGGGAATGTCGTTCGGGGTCGTCGAGGGCGAGCCGGAGGCGGGCCCGCAGGGCCTGACCGTCGCCGAGATCGAGGGCCACCCGTTCGGCCAGATCCAGTTCTCCGGCGCCCGCTGGGCGCTCTCCGACGTCCGGCTGCTCTCGCCGATCCTGCCCAGCAAGGTCGTCTGCGTCGGGCGCAACTACGCCGAGCACGCCGCCGAACACGGCACCGAGGTGCCGAAGGAGCCGCTGCTGTTCCTCAAGCCGTCCACGTCGGTGATCGGGCCCCGCGACGCGATCCGGCTGCCGATCTTCTCCAAGCACGTCGAGCACGAGGCGGAGCTGGCGGTGGTGATCGGCGCGCCGGGCGCCCGGCGCGCCGACCGGGCCGCCGCGGAGCGGGCCATCTTCGGCTACACCTGCGCCAACGACGTCACGGCCCGGGATCTCCAGCGCTCCGACGGCCAGTGGACCCGCGCCAAGGGCTTCGACTCGTTCTGCCCGATCGGGCCGTGGATCACGACCGGGCTCGACGTGCGGGACCTGGAGGTCCGGTGTGAGGTGGGTCGCAATCCCGAGGAGATGGAGGTTCGCCAACTCGGCCGTACGCGGGACATGGTCTTCGACGTGCCGGCCCTGGTGTCGTACGTGTCGCACGTGATGACGCTGCTCCCCGGCGACGTGGTGCTCACGGGCACGCCGGCGGGGGTTAGCCCGCTCACGGACGGGGATACGGTCACCGTGCGGATCGAGGGGATCGGGGAGCTGACCAATCCGGTGGTGCCCGTCGCCTGATCCGGGTCGAGGCCCGGTTTTCGCAGCTCAGAGGCGGTTCCGGGGGGTCGATTTGGCCTGTCGGCACCGGGAGGGTAAAGTTTGTTCCCGGCGCCGCAAGGGGCCAATGGGGTATGGGGTAATTGGCAGCCCGACTGATTCTGGTTCAGTTAGTCTAGGTTCGAGTCCTGGTACCCCAGCGCAGCCGAGGTTCGAAAGAGCCTCGGGCGCTGGATCTTGATGGAGAGCAGCTCCGATTCCCGTCAGGGAGTCGGAGGTTCTCTCTGATAGAGTCCAGCAGCGCCGCTCGGGAGAGCGGTGTGGCAAGGAAGTTCTGGCCCCGTCGTCTAGCGGCCCAGGACGCCGCCCTCTCAAGGCGGTAGCGCCGGTTCGAATCCGGTCGGGGCTACAGCATGATCGGCCCGTCTCACCCTGGTGAGGCGGGCCGTTTCGCGTTCCCGGCCCGGTCCGGTGCCACCCGTCCGGTCTCCGCCGATCCTGCCCGCCCGGCCGTCTCTGCCCGGTTTCCAACGGCGACCGCGTGCCGGCCGCCCGGCACCCCGGCGTCGCGGAGGCCCGCGCGCCCCGCCCGACCCGGTGCCGGCCCCCTCAGGGGACGCCGCTAGACTACAGCGGCACCGTTCGCAAGGGCGGTGGAAGCAGGGAAAGTCTTGGCCCCGTCGTCTAGCGGCCCAGGACGCCGCCCTCTCAAGGCGGTAGCGCCGGTTCGAATCCGGTCGGGGCTACAACACGAATGGTCCGCCTCGCTCCGGCGAGGCGGACCATTTCGCTGTTCCAGCTCCCCACCCGCTCCCCAGCCGTCCCGGCTCCCGGTGTCCTGGCCCGGCTCCCGGCGGCCCGCTCGGGCTCTCGGCACCGCCCGGATCCACGGCTCCCCGCCCGGATCCCGGCGGCCCGCCCGCCTTCCGGACCCGGCCCGGAAGGCCGCCGGCGGGGGGTGGGTCAGAGGCCGGAGAGGCGTTGGCCGGCCCGGACGACGGCCATGGCGTGGCGTTCGCCGGGGCGGCGGCCGAGGCGTTCGATCGGGCCGGAGACGCTGATCGCGGCGATGACCCGGCCGGTGCGGTCGCGGATCGGCGCTGAGATGCTCGCCACACCGGCCTCCCGCTCGGCGACGCTCTGCGCCCAGCCGCGGCGGCGTACCTCGGCGAGGGTGCGGCCGGTGAACTTCGACCTGGGCAGCAGCGGCATCACCGCCTCCGGCGGCTCCCACGCGAGCAGGATCTGGGCCGCCGAGCCGGCCGTCATCGGCAGCACCGAGCCGACCGGCACGGTGTCCCGCAGGCCGCTGGCCCGCTCGGCGGCGGCCACGCAGATCCGCTCGTCGGCGCGGCGCAGGTAGAGCTGCGCGCTCTCGCCGGTGGCGTCGCGCAGGGCGGCCAGCAGCGGCTCCGCCGCCGTCAGGAGCACGTCCGGCGCGGCGTTGGCGAGCTCACCCAGGCGCGGGCCGGGGCGCCAGCGGCCCTGGGTGTCCCGGACGAGCATCCGGTGGATCTCCAGCGCCTGCGCCAGCCGGTGCGCGGTCGCCCGGGGCAGCTTGGTGCGTTCAACGAGTTCGGCCAGGCTGGCGCCGTCGACGCAGGCGGCCAGAATGACCACCGCCTTGTCGAGAACGCCGACACCGCTCATACTGTGTCCCACAAGCCGAAATTTACCTCCCAGAATTTAGGATGTCCAGATGGTGGGAGTCACTACTACCGAGCCGAGGACCCTGGCCGAGAAGGTCTGGGACGCGCACGTCGTACGGGCCGCCGAGGGCGAGCCCGACCTGCTCTTCATCGACCTGCACCTGCTGCACGAGGTGACCAGTCCGCAGGCCTTCGACGGGCTGCGCCTCGCCGGCCGCCGGGTGCGCCGCACCGACCTCACGCTCGCGACAGAGGACCACAACACCCCGACCGGGTACGCCGACCCGTCGTTCCGGGAACGGCGTGGCGACCTGCTCACCATCGCCGACCCCACCTCGCGTACGCAGATCGAGACGCTGCGCCGCAACTGCGCCGAGTTCGGCGTGCGGCTGCACCCGCTGGGCGACGCCAACCAGGGCATCGTGCACGTCATCGGCCCGCAGCTCGGCGTCACCCAGCCCGGCATGACCATCGTGTGTGGCGATTCGCACACCGCCACCCACGGCGCGTTCGGGGCGCTCGCGTTCGGCATCGGCACGAGCGAGGTCGAGCACGTGCTGGCCACCCAGACGCTGCCGCAGAGCCGGCCGAAGACGATGGCGGTGAACGTGACGGGGCAGCTCGCCCCCGGGGTCACCGCCAAGGACCTGGTGCTCGCGCTGATCGCCCAGGTCGGCACCGGCGGCGGTCGCGGCCACATCGTCGAGTACCGCGGCGAGGCGATCCGGTCGCTGTCCATGGAGGGGCGGATGACCATCGCGAACATGTCGATCGAGTGGGGCGCCAAGGCCGGCATGATCGCGCCCGACGAGACCACGTTCGCGTACCTGAAGGGGCGGCCGAACGCCCCGCAGGGCGCCGACTGGGACGCGGCGGTCGCCTACTGGCGGAGCCTGCCCACCGACGAGGGCGCGACCTTCGACGCCGAGGTAGCCCTCGACGCCAGCGCGGTCACCCCGTTCGTCACCTGGGGCACCAACCCGGGTCAGGGCGCGCCGCTGGGCGCGTCGGTGCCGGACCCGGAGGAGTTCGTCACCGACGCCGAGCGGACCGCCGCGCGCCGCGCGCTGGAGTACATGGACCTGCGCCCCGGCACCCCCCTGCGCGACCTCGCGGTCGACGTGGTCTTCGTCGGCTCCTGCACCAACGGCCGGCTGGAGGACCTCCGGGCCGCCGCCGACGTGCTGCGCGGGCACCGGGTCGCCGACGGGGTGCGGATGCTCGTCGTGCCCGGCTCCGCCGCCGTCCGCGAGGCGGCCGAGGCGGAGGGGCTGGACAAGGTCTTCACCGACGCCGGGGCCGAGTGGCGCTTCGCCGGCTGCTCGATGTGCCTGGGCATGAACCCGGACACGCTCTCCCCGGGGCAGCGCTCCGCGTCCACCTCCAACCGCAACTTCGAGGGCCGCCAGGGCCGGGGCGGACGCACCCACCTGGTCTCCCCGCCGGTCGCCGCCGCCACCGCCGTGGCGGGCCGGCTGGCCGCTCCCGCCGACCTGTAGAAGGGCCACCGCAGATGGAGAGGTTCACCACCCACACCGGCACCGCCGTGCCGCTGCGCCGTTCCAACGTGGACACCGACCAGATCATCCCCGCCGTGTACCTCAAGCGGGTGACCCGGACCGGTTTCGCGGACGGCTTGTTCAGCGCCTGGCGCGAGGACCCCGAATTCGTGCTCAACGATGCGGTGTATTCCGGTGCGTCGATTCTCGTGACCGGTCCGGAGTTCGGCACCGGCTCCTCCCGGGAGCACGCCGTCTGGGCGCTGCGCGACTGGGGCTTCCGTGCCGTGATCTCCCCCCGCTTCGGCGACATCTTCCGGGGCAACGCGCTCAAGGAGGGGTTGCTCCCGGTCGAGCTGGAATTGAAAGCGGTCGAGGAGATCTGGGATCTCGTCGAGGCCGACCCGACCACCCCGGTCACCGTCGACCTGACCGCCCGGCAGGTTCGGGTCGGTGAGGCCACCTGGTCGTTCCCGCTCGACGACTTCAGCCGCTGGCGGCTGATGGAGGGCTTGGACGACATTGGACTCACCCTCCGGCACGAGGCCGAGATCAGTGCCTTCGAGGCCACCCGGCCGCCGTTCCTGCCCTCGGTCGCATAGCCGTACGCCCGATCCCGTAGCGGTTTCCGCCCCCGCCGGTCTGACCGGTGGGGGCGAATCCGTTACGACACAAGGGCTTTTTTCCACCGAATGTTTGTGTCCCGGCAGCACAGGGCATACCGTGCGCGCAGAATGGCTCGCGTCGAGTCAGTTGCACAATCGGGAGGAAGTCGTGAACAAGGCCGAGCTCATCGAGGCGCTCGCCGTTCGCCTGGGGGACCGGAAGACGGCGACGGCCGCGCTCGACGCGGTCCTCGCTGAGGTCCAGGCGGCGGTCACCAAGGGCGAGAAGGTGGCGATCACCGGATTTGGAGCGTTCGAAAAGCGCGTCCGGGGCGCCCGAACAGCGCGCAACCCGCGGACCGGCGAGGCGGTGAAGGTCAAGAAGACATCCGTCCCGACCTTCCGCCCGGGCGCCGGGTTCAAGGAGATGGTGGCCAGCGGCAAGGTGCCGAAGGCCACGGCGGCGGCGAAGAAGACCGCCGCGGCCGCCGCCAAGACCACTGGCGCCAAGGCCACGGGTGCCAAGGCGGCGGGTGCCAAGGCGACCGGCGCCAAGGCCACCACGGCCGCGGCGAAGAAGACCACGGCGGCGAAGGCCGCCGCGGCGAAGAAGACGACCGCGGCCAAGAAGACCACGGCGGCGAAGGCGGCCAAGACCACCGCGGCGAAGAAGACCACGACCGCCAAGGCCGCCCCGGCGAAGAAGACCGCCGCGGCCAAGAAGACGACCGCAGCCAAGAAGACGACCGCAGCCAAGAAGACGACGGCGGCCAAGAAGGCCCCGGCGAAGAAGGCCCCGGCGAAGAAGGCCGCGGCCAAGCGCTGATGTCGAGCGGTACGAGGGCGTCCACCGGCACGGTGGGCGCCCTCGCCGCGTCCACGCGCCCGCCGTCGGGGCGTTGACCGGAACGGTGCCCCGCACGCAGAATCGCCGCACCCCTTCCGGTCGGCGAAAGGCAGCCCCGTGCGCTACCGCCACCGCACCACCCTCACCCTCGCCCTGGGCGTCGTGCTGCTGGTCGACGTGCTGCGTGTCTTCCTGCCGGCGGTCATCACCATCTTCGGGCAGGCCGCCTCGACCCCGGCCGAGCTGCTGGGGGCGTTCGCGCTCGGCTGGTTCGTGCTCGCCCTGGCCGCGCCCGCGCTGGTCCGCCGAGTCGGGGCCCGCCCGGTCACGCTCGTCGCCGCCGTCCTGCTGGCCGCCGCCCGGCTCGCCGTCACCGGCCAACCGGGCGGGCGGCTCCAGCTCTGGCTCGCCACGGCCGGGCTGCTCGCCGGGCTGGTCTGGCTCGCCGGTGTCGCCGCCGCCACCGACCGGCCGGTGCCGGGCCTGGCGTTCGGGCTGGCCCTCGGGGCGATCCTGCACACCGCGCTGGACACGTACCGCCTGGGCTTCCTCGGGAGCTGGCAGTCGTGGCTCGCCGCCGGCCTGGTCGGCGGACTCTTCCTGGCGGGGCAGACGCGGCCCGCGCCGCCGGCCGGCCCGGGCGGCGTACGGAGCTGGCTGCTGGCCGGCCCGGCGCTGCTGCTCGCCGGCATGGTGGCGCTCTCCCCGGCGGTCGCGCGCACGGCGACGACGTACCAGTTCGGTCTGCTGCGGTCGCATCCCGGCGACGAGGTGGGGGTCGCCACCGTGCCGCTCCTCGGCCCCGCCCCGGTCGCCGTGGCGGTCGGCGGATTCCTGCTCGCCGCGCTGGCGTCACCGCGCCAGGGGGCGTGGCGGTGGCTCGCCCCGGTGGCCCTGGTGGCCGGGGCCGTCCTCTTCGCCCTCGAGCGCGGGGAACTGCTGCTGCCGGCCGTCCTGCTCGCCGCGGCGGGGCTCGGCGGCTGCCTGGCGTCCGCCGGCGCGGCCGACGGACGGGACAGCCCCGCCACCGGCTCCACGGAGGAGACCGCTGCCGCCGCTGCCGCCGGGTTCGCCGTGGCCGACGGCGGCACCGCCGATCCGGGCCGGGCGGCGGGCCGGCGCGCGTACGCGCTGGTCGCCGGGATGCTGCTCTTCGCCGTCGCGGCGGTGCTCTACTACGCGGCGTACGACCTGGGCCACCCCAACGCCGGGGTGCCCGTGGCCGTGGCGGTGCTGGTCGCCGCGGTTGCCCTGGCCGCCCGGCCCGCGGTGGGGCCGGTGCCGGCGCCGCTGCCGCCGCTGCGGACCGCCGCCGCGGCCACGGGGCTGGCGCTGGTTGCCGCGATCGCCAGCGACGAGCTGCTGTCCGCGAGCAACCGGGACGGGCCGCCCGACACGGTGCGGGTGGCGGCGTACAACGTCCGGATGGGGTTCGGGACGGACGGCCGCTTCGACCCGGACGCGCTGGCGCGGGCCGTCGCCGGGGCCGACGTCGTGGCGCTCAGCGAGGTGGACCGGGGCTGGCTGCTCAACGGCGGCCACGACACGCTCGACCTGCTGGCGGAGCGGCTGGACATGCCGTACGTCTTCGCGCCGGCCGCCGACCCGCTCTGGGGCGACGCCGTGCTGAGCCGCTGGCCCCTGGACGGGGCCCGGACCCGGCCGCTGCCGGCGGTCGGCGCGCCCACCGGCGCGCAGGCCCTCGGGGTCACGGTCGACCTCGGCGACGGCGTCCGCCTCGCCGTGGTCGCCACCCACCTGCAACCACCGCCCGGCCAGGGCCCGGTGGTCCAGGCCCGCGCGGTCGCCGACTTCGCCCTCCGGTACGCGGCCGGCCGCCCGCTGGTGGTCGCCGGCGACCTGAACACCGAGCCGGGCGATCCGGCGTTCGCCGAGTTCACCCGGGCCGGGCTGGTCGACGCGCTGGCCGCGGCCCGCCCGCTGCCGACCAGCCCGGCGGACGACCCGCGCCAGCAGATCGACCACATGTTCGTCACACCCGACCTGGGCGCCGCCGATCCGGTGGCCCCGCCCGGCACGGCCAGCGACCACCTGCCGGTCGCCGTGACCCTGACCCTGCCACCGGCCTGACCCGCCGCCGGGGCGCGTCGGCCGGGGCACGCGGGCGGCCGCACCACACCGGGTCGATGGGTCGGCGGGGCGGCCGGGCAGAGGCGGTCGGTGGTTCGGCGGGGGCGGCCGGTCAGAGGCGGTCGGTGGTTCGGCGGGGGCGGCCGGGCAGAGGCGGTCGGTGGTTCGGCGGGGGCGGCCGGTCAGAGGCGGTCGGTGGCGAGCAGGCGGTCCCCGGCGAAGGCGAGCAGCCAGCCGCCGCCCTTCGGGGTGGTGAAGTCGCCCGCCCGGCCGCTGAGCCGCTCCAGGGCGGCCGGAATCACCTTGCCCTGGCTGCACACCCCCGCCCGCTCGCCGGAGGCCGCCAGCGCGGTCAGGCGGGCGGCGACGGCCAGTGCGCACTCGTCGGGCTGCTGGCCCGGCCGCGGCTCGTCCAGGTCGCCGCTCACCTCGATCGGCAGGTCGAGCAGCGCTGCCGCCGGGTCGAGGGTCTGCACGCACCGGCGGGCCGAGGCCGACAGCAGCCGCGCCGGGTGGACCAACGCCACCAGCGGGGCCAGCGCCTGCGCCTGCGCCCAGCCCTGGGCGTCGAGCGGCCGGCCGGTGTCCGGGCCGGACCAGGTGCCCCGCTTGCCGGCGTGCCCGTGCCGGACGAGCGCGATCGTCCCGGTCACCGCCGGCAGGGCCGCGAACGCGGCCAGCACCTCCGCGTCGTGCGGGTAGCTGACCAGCCGCACGGCCTCGTCGACGTCGAGCCAGCGCACCTCGTCGACCTCAGTGCCCGGCTGGAAGCCGCCGTCGGCCACCGCCCGCATCGACCAGTAGTCGACCACCTTCGGCCGGCCCTCGCTGCGGTAGCGCACGCTGGGCAGCCGCATCTGCGGCACCGCCCGGACGTCGGCCTCCTCGGCCACCTCGCGTACGGCGGCGAGCAGGGGGTGCTCGTCCGGCTCCAACTTGCCCTTCGGCAGCGACCAGTCGCCGTAGCGGGGCCGGTGCACCAGGCACACCAGCACCCCGGCGCCCCGCGCGCCCGGGCCCACGGCGGTGGGGCCGGGGTCGTCGGCGGGGCGCCACACGACGCCGCCGGCCGCCCGGATCGGCGTCGTCCCGTCGGGGATGTCGGCCGCCGAGCTCCGACCCGGGCCGGCCGCGTCCCGCTCATCCAGCATCCGGTCAGCCTATGCGCGTGCCGGTCAGCCCGCCGTGCCACCGACGCGACGCAGCAGCAGTTCCTGCAGGTGCACCAGCGGCTCCTCGGCCGTGCCGGTACGCCGGCTCCAGGTGCCGTCCGCCGCCAGCTCGAACGCCTCCACGTCCGGGCTCATCGCGGCGGCCATGACGTGGTCCAGCTCGGCCCGGGCGACCGGGTCGCTGACCTGCACCAGCGCCTCGACGCGGCGGTCCAGGTTGCGGTGCATCAGGTCGGCCGAGCCCATCCAGAACTCGGCGTCGCCGTTGTTGCCGAACCGGAAGATCCGGGAGTGCTCCAGGAACCGGCCCAGGATGGAGCGGACCCGGATGTTCTCCGACAGGCCCGGCACCCCCGGCCGCAGCGTGCACATGCCCCGGATGACCAGGTCGACGTGCACGCCGGCCCGGGAGGCCCGGTAGAGGGCGTCGGTGATCTCCTCGTCGACCAGCGAGTTCACCTTGATCTGCACGAGCCCGGGCATGCCGAGCCGCACGTGCGAGATCTCCCGCTCGATGCGCTCGATCAGCCCGCTGCGGATGCCCTGCGGGGCGACCAGCAGCCGCCGGTACGCGGTCTGCCGGCTGTAGCCGGTGAGGACGTTGAACAGGTCGGTCAGGTCGGCGCCGATCTCCGGGTCGGCGGTGAGCATGCCGAAGTCCTCGTAGAGCCGGGCGGTCTTCGGGTGGTAGTTGCCGGTGCCGATGTGGCAGTAGCGGCGAATCTGGTTGCCCTCCTGGCGTACCACCAGGGCGGTCTTGCAGTGCGTCTTCAGGCCCACCAGGCCGTAGACGACGTGGCAGCCGGCGCGCTCCAGGGTGCGCGCCCAGCCGATGTTGGCCACCTCGTCGAAGCGCGCCTTCAGCTCGACCAGCACCACCACCTGCTTGCCGGCGGCCGCCGCGTCGACCAGCGCGTCGACGATCGGCGAGTCGCCGCTGGTGCGGTAGAGGGTCTGCTTGATGGCCAGCACGTCGGGGTCGGCGGCGGCCTGCTCGATGAAGCGCTGCACGCTGGTGGCGAACGAGTGGTACGGGTGGTGCACCAGGATGTCGCCGTCGCGCAGGGTGGCGAAGACGCTGCGCGGCACCTCGCCCTCGGTGAGCCGGGGATGGGTGGCCGGCACGAACGGGGGGTCCTTCAGGTCCGGCCGGTCGGCCTCGTTGTAGAGCTGCCACAGCGCGGAGAGGTCCAGCAGGCCGGGCACCCGCAGCACCTCCTGGTCGTGCATGTCCAGTTCGCGGACGAGCAGCTCCAGCATGTGGTCGGAGATCGAGGCGTCCACCTCCAGCCGGACGGGCGGGCCGAACCGGCGCCGGGCCAGCTCCCGTTCCAGGGCCTGGAGCAGGTCCTCGTCGCGGTCCTCGTCGACCTCCACCTCGGCGTTGCGGGTGACCCGGAACAGGTGGCACTCGACCACCTGCATGCCGGAGAAGAGCTGCCCCAGGTGCACCGAGATCAGGTCCTCCACCGGCAGCATCCGCACGCCCGGCAGGTCCCGGTGCACCCGGACGAACCGGGGCACGTTGTTCGGCACCTTCACCCGGGCGAACAACTCGGAGCCGCCGTCCGGGTCGCGCACCGCCACGGCCAGGTTGAGCGACCGCCCCGAGATGTACGGGAACGGGTGCGCCGGGTCGACCGCCAGCGGGGTCAGCACCGGGAAGATCTGCTCCCGGAAGTACGCGCGCAGCCGCTCCCGTTCGGGGTCGTCCAGGTCCGCCCAGCGCAGGATGCGGATGTCCTCGGCGGCCAGCTTCGGCAGGACGTCGTCGGTGAAGCAGGCCGAGTGCCGGGTGACCAGCGTGGCGGCCTTCTCGGCGACCAGCTCCAGCTGGGTGCGCAGCGGCATCCGGTCGCCGCCGCGCACCGGCAGGCCGGCCTGGAGCCGCCGCTTCAGCCCGGCCACCCGCACCATGTAGAACTCGTCCAGGTTGCTGGCGAAGATGGCCAGGAACTTGGCCCGCTCCAGCAGCGGCGTGCGCGGGTCCTCGGCGAGCGCCAGCACCCGGGCGTTGAAGTCGAGCCAGGAGAGTTCCCGGTTGAGGAAGCGGTCCTCGGGCAGCGGCGCCACGGCGGGCGGCTCGTCGTCGGCGCCGGGCGCCGCCGGGGTCGGGGCCGCCGGGGCGGCGGGGGACGGCCCGGTGACCGGGTCCAGCACCTCCTCCAGGCCGGCGGAGGCGGTCGCCGCGTCGGGGCCGTCGTCGGTCCGGGCGGCCCCGGCCGGCTCGCTCGGGCGGAAGCGGCCGTCGGCGCCCCGGGAGCGGGTGCCGTTGCGGGCGGCGGCCGGCCCGGCGGCGCGTGGTGGTCGGTTGGCGGGCTCGCGAGGGGTGCTCACCCGCCCATAATCACCCGGTCCGGGTTAACGCAAAATGAACATCGACCAGTCGCTCAGGCCATCGTCGGCAACGTCACCCGGACGACCTCGCCGGCGGCGTCGGTCTCGACGCGCAGCCGCTGGCCGAGGCGGAGCAGCCGCAGGCCGGAGGCGTCGAACGCCCGGGCCGGGAAGGCCAGCTCGGTGCCGTCGTCGAGGAGCAGCATCCCGCTGCGGGTCGCCGCGTCGTAGGTGGCCACCGTGCCCTGCATGCCCCGCACGCTACACCGCCCGCACCCCGCACCCCGCCCGCACACCGCCGCGCCCACGCCGGCCGGCGCGGGTCAGGCGGGGCAGCCGGCGGCGGCGAGCGCGGCGGTCTCCGGCCCCAGCCCGAGCCGGGCCGCCGCGGCCAGGTCGTCGGCGGTGTCCACGTCGCGGCGCAGGCTCGGCCAGTCCCCGGTCAGGGCCAGCGCCCCGCTTGTGGCGTGCGCGGCGGCCGAGCCGACCCCGAACCGGGGATCCAGGGGCACGCCCGGCGGCGCGGCCAGCAGCACGGTGCCGTCGCCGGGGGCGTCGGGCACGAACCGGCGTACGCCCGCCGGGCCGGCCTGCGCCGCGTGCAGCGCCGCCGCCAGCTCGGCCGGGCGCAGAGCGGGCAGGTCGGCGGTGAGCCCGGCCACCCAGCCGCCGCCGGCGGCCGACGCGCCGTGCCGGAACGCGGCGTTCAGGCCGGCGTCCGGGGCGTCCGGCAGCGCGCGGGCGCCCGCCCGGCGGGCCGCCGCGGCCACCCGGGCGTCGTCGGTGACCACCAGCACCCCGGCCACCGCGGGGCAGGCCCGCACCGCGGCGACCGTGTCGGCCGCCAGGGCCAGCGCCAGCGCCTCGTGCGGTACGGCCGGCAGCGCCCCCCGCAGCCGGCTCTTCGCGGCGGCGAGGCGCTTCACCGGCACCACGACGGTCCACCTCGGCTGACTCACACCCGCCATCCTGCCAGCCGGACGGCGGTACCCTCTCTGGCCGGACCCGGGGCGAGCAGGCATGATTTCCGCTGCGGGCGTCACCGGGTGCGGACCGGTGCGGGTCGGTGCGGGTCGGGGCGGCACGAGGAGGCGCAGTGACACGGCGGAGGCTGGGATTCTGGCAATGGTTCGCCGTGGTGCTGGTCAAGCCGGTCATGACGGTCTGGACCCGGCGCACCTGGCGCGGCATGGAGCACCTCCGCCGCGACGGTGGCGTGATCATCGTGCCGAACCACATCTCGCACGCCGACCCCCTGGTCGCGGCGCACTTCGTCTACGACTCCGGCCGCTGGCCGCGCTTCCTCGGCAAGGCCAGCGTGTTCCGGGTCCCGGTGATCGGCTGGATTCTGCACCGGTGCCGGCAGATCCCGGTCGAGCGGGGCACCGTGGACGCGGTGAAGTCGCTGGACGCCCTGGTCGCCGCGCTCGACGAGGGCGGCGCCGTGGTGATCTACCCGGAGGGCACCACCACCCGCGAACCGGACCTGTGGCCGATGAAGGGCAAGACCGGCGCGGCCCGGCTCGCGCTCGCCACCGGCGCGCCGGTGATCCCGGTCGCCATGTGGGGCCCGGAGCGGATCTTCGACCCGCGCAGGGCCCGGCTCAACCCGCGGCCCCGGATCCCGGTGACCGTGGTCGCCGGCCCGCCGGTCGACCTGAGCCGGTGGAGCGAAGCCACCCCGACGAAGGCTGTCCTCGAGGAGATGACCGACACCATCATGCTGCGGCTGCGTGACATGCTCGCGGAGGTTCGGGGCGGCACGCCGCCGCCCCTCTGGGAACGACCGGGCCGCCCCGGTGGCGAGCGTCGGCCGGGAGCGGCGGCATGAGCGAGCGGAGCGAGCGAACCATCAGGCCCAGCAGCGTGGCGCCTCGCGCCGCCGCCGAGCGGAGCGAGGTGGCGGCGTGAGCGGGCACGTCGCGGTGCTGGGGGCCGGCTCGTGGGGGACGGCCTTCGCCAAGATCCTCGCCGACGCCGGCCGGGACGTCACCATCTGGGCGCGCCGCCGGCCGGTCGCCGACACGATCCGCGCCGAGCGGCGCAACCCGGAGTACCTGCCGGACGTGCTCCTGCCGTCCCGGGTCACGGCGACCGGGGACGCCGCCGAGGCGATCACCGGGGCCGAGCTGGTGGTGCTGGCCGTGCCGTCGCAGACGCTGCGCGGCAACCTCGCCGAGTGGAGCGGGCACCTGCACCCGGACGCCACCCTGGTCTCCCTGATGAAGGGCATCGAGCTCGGCACCACCAGGCGGATGAGCGAGGTGATCGTGGAGACCGCCGGGGTGGCGGCGGACCGGGTGGTGGTGGTCTCCGGGCCCAACCTGGCCCCCGAGATCGCCGCCGAGCAGCCGGCCGCCACCGTGGTCGCCTGCACCGACCCGGACCGGGCCACGCTGGTGCAGCGTTCGATCACCACCTCCTACTTCCGCCCGTACACCAACGACGACGTCATCGGCTGCGAGCTGGGCGGCGCGGTGAAGAACGTGATCGCCCTGGCGTACGGCATCGCCGTCGCGATGGGCTTCGGCGACAACACCCGGGCCATGCTGGTCACCCGGGGGCTGGCCGAGACCGCCCGGCTCGGGGTGGCCCTGGGCGCCGACCCGCTCACCTTCGCCGGCCTGGCCGGGATGGGTGACCTGGTCGCCTCCTGCTCCTCGCCGATGGCCCGCAACCGTACGTTCGGCGAGCACCTGGGCCGGGGCGCGACCCTGGAGGAGGCCCGCGTCGCCACCCGGCAGACCGCCGAGGGGGTCAAGAGCGCCCTCGCCATCCGCGACCTGGCCCGGGCGCACGCCGTGGAGATGCCGATCACCGAGCAGGTGGAGCTGGTCTGCCACGAGGGTGTCGACCCGCGCCTCGCCGTCGACGCCCTGATGAGCCGGACGACGAAACCGGAGTGAGCCCTTGACCGCACCGCACGACGGCACCCGATGCGTCCGCGCCGGCCTGCCCGAGCCGGCCCCCGGCCAGCCGTTCCTGCCGGGGCCGGTCTTCGCCGCGCCGTACCACCTGGACCCGTGGGCGGGGCCGGCGGCGGCGCCGAACGGCTACGGCCGGCCGGACAACCCCACCCGCCGGCTGCTGGAGGCGGCCATCGGGGAGCTGGAGGGGGGCGACTGCCGGGTCTTCGCCAGCGGGCAGGCCGCGATCACCGGGCTGCTGCTGGCGGTGCTGAGGCCGGGGGACACCGTGGTGCTCCCGTCGGACGGCTACTTCGCCGTCCGGGCCTTCGCCCGGGACACGCTGGAGGGGATCGGGGTGCGGGTGCTCCTCACCCCGACCGCCGGCCCCCACCCGGACTTCGACGGCGTACGCCTGGTGCTGCTGGAGACGCCGGCGAACCCCGGCCTGGACGTCGCCGACGTGCCGGCGCTGGCCGCCCGGGCGCACGCGGCCGGCGCCCTGGTCGCGGTCGACAACACCACCGCCACGCCGCTCGGGCAGCGCCCGCTCGACCTCGGCGCCGACCTCGTGGTGGCCTCCGGCACCAAGGCGCTCACCGGGCACTCGGACCTGCTGCTCGGCTACGTCGCCACCCGCTCGACCGAACTGCTGGACGCGGTGACCGCCTGGCGGAACGTCACCGGTGCGGTGCCCGGCGCGTTCGACGCCTGGCTCGCGCACCGCTCGCTGGCCACCCTCGACCTGCGGCTGGCCCGGCAGACGGCGAACGCCGAGGCGCTCGCCGGGCTGCTCGTCGGGCGGTCGGACGTGACCGGGCTGCGCTGGCCCGGGCTGCCCGGCGACCCGGCCCACCCGGTGGCGTCGGTCCAGCTGCGACGGATCCCCGGCGTGCTCGCCTTCGACCTCGGCGACGCCGCGCGGGTGGCGCGGTTCCTCGACGCGGCCCGGCTGGTCGCCGCGGCGACCTCCTTCGGCGGCCTGCACACCACCGCCGACCGGCGGGCCCAGTGGGGCGACGACACCCCGCCCGGCTTCGTCCGGCTCTCCTGCGGCGTGGAGGACGCCGTCGACCTGGTCGCCGACGTGGCCGCCGCGCTCGACGCCAGCCGCTGAGCGCTCGGGCACCGGCCGTTGAGCGTTCGGGGCGCAGGCCGTTGAGCACCCGGTGTCGGCCGTTGGGCTATCGTGACCGTGGCCCCGAGCGGGGCCGTCCGCGGCCCGTGCCGGGCCCGACCGGAGGAGGTGAGTCCGATCCACCCGACAGGCAGGACCGACGCTCCCCTCCGACGCCACGCCGGCTGACCCGGCGGCCGGGAGCGTCGACGAGCGCTCCCGGAGGTCCACCATGACCGTTTCCTTCCGCCCCGACCGACCCGCCCTCGTGCACCGGCTGCGCGCCGCCGGCTGCGTCTACGCCGAGGACGAGGCGGACCTGCTGATCGCCGCCGCCGACTCGCCGCAGGCGCTTTCCGACCTGGCCGACCGCCGGGTCGCCGGGCTCCCGCTGGAGCACCTGCTCGGCTGGGCCGAGTTCTGCGGCGAGCGGATCGCCGTCGACCCCGGCGTGTTCGTGCCGCGCGCGCGTACCGCCCTGCTGGTCGACGCCGCCGTCGCGGTGACCGGCCCGGCGGCGGCCGTGGTGGACCTGTGCTGCGGCTCCGGCGCCACCACCGTCGCGCTGGCCCGCCGGCTCGCGCCGCGCTGGCTGGCCGCCGCCGACGTCGACCCCGCCGCCGTGGCCTGCGCCCGGCGCAACCTGGCGCCGCTGGGGGTGCCGGTCTTCCACGGCGACCTGTACGAGCCGCTGCCGGTGCGCTGGCGGGGGAGCCTGGACCTGGTGGTGGCGAACGCCCCGTACGTGCCGACGGCGGCGGTGGCGCTGATGCCGCCGGAGGCCCGGCTGCACGAGGCGCAGGTGGCCCTGGACGGCGGGTCGGACGGGCTGGCGGTGCTGCGTCGGGTCGGCGTGGGCGCGGCGCGTTGGCTGGCCCCGGGCGGGCACCTGGTGGTGGAGACGAGCGAGGCGCAGGCGGACGCGCTCTGCGCGGCGCTGACCGCCGCCGGCCTGCACCCCACGGTGACCCGCGACGACGACCGGGACGCCACCGCCGTCACCGCCCGCCGCCCCGCCTGACCGGGGGCGGGACCGGCCGGGACCGTCGCCAGGGCGGTCGTGCCGGGACCGGCCGGGGTGGCCGGCTGCGCGTCTCGGCGCGGGCCGCCCGCTCGCGCCGCGCGACAGGTGGCGGCGCGGCAGCCCTCGCCGTGACCCGCCCGTCGACGGCCCCACCGGCTCCCAACGGCGGGACCGTCGACGGCGCGGGGGCGCCGGCGTCGCGTGCGGGCAAGCGACGCGCCGGCGCCGAGGGTGGGGTCAGCGGCGCGGCGGCGCCCCGGTGAAGACGGCCCAGGCGGCGGGCGGGAAGAGCAGCGCCGGGCCGGACGGGTCCTTGGAGTCCCGGACGGCGACGGTTTCCGGGAGCACCGCCATCTCCACGCACGCCCCCTCGTCGCCGCTGTGGCTGCTCTTGCGCCACCGGGCCGCGGCGAGCGTCGCGCTGGTCGTCGGTGTCATGGTCCTACCGTCCCTTCAGGAGTTGGCGGAGCTGGTCTCGGCTGGCCGACGGGCTGAGCGCGACGGTCCGCAGGTGCTCCATGATCTTGGTGCAGGTACGCAGGTCGCCCGGCCGGTCCAGGACCATCTGCCCGGCCACGGTCTCCACCGAGGCGATGATCGGGTCCTCCGGGTCGGCGAACTCCAGGATGTGCAGCGAGCCCCGGGTGCCCCGGTGGTAGCCGGCGGCGAGGGGGATCACCTGCACCGTGATGTTGGGCAGTTCGCCCATCCGCAGCAGGTGGTGCAGTTGGCTCTCCATCACCGACCGGTCGCCGACCGGCCGCAGCAGCGCGCCCTCGTCGATGATGGCGTCCAGGATCGGCGGCTTGTCGCCGGTGAGCCGCTGCTGCCGGTCGAGCCGGACCTGGACCCGCTGCTCGACCTCGTCGTCGCCGAGGGTGTGCGGGCCGCCCCGCATGACGCCCCGGATGTAGTCGGCGGTCTGCAACAGCCCCGGCACCACGGACGGCTCGAAGTTGGCGATCCCGGTCGCCTCGGCCTCCAGCGCGATGAAGTCGATGGTGCGCCGGTCCAGCAGGTACGAGTACGACACCCACCAGCCGGGCTTGCGCGCGTCCTTGGCCAGCTGGACGGCCGCCGCCACCTCGTCCGCGCCGACCCCGTAGAGGGTGAGCAGGGCGCGTACGGTGGCCGGGCTGACCAGCGTCTGCGCGTTCTCGTAGCGGGACAGGGTGCTGCGGGTGCTGCTGATCTCGTCCGCCGCCGCCTCCAGAGTGAGGCCGGCGGCTTCCCGGTGGGTGCGCAGCGCGATGCCCAGGCGTCGGGCGCGGGCGGTCTTGGGAGCCATGCATCGATCGTCGCACATCTTTTCGGGAAGGTGTAGATGAGAGAACGTCGATGAGAGTTGCATTCATGGCTGTAGAGATGTCAATCTGTCATCGCGTCCTCACCGCCGGTTGTCGTGGCGACGGTGGTGGTGAGTGACCGGAGGGGATGGGGCGCGCGGCGATCGGGTTTCTCCCCCGAGCCCGATCGCCGCGTGCCACGCCCCGTGGCCCCGCCAGTCGGAAGGGATTCGACGTGCGTACTGGTCAGCAGGCCCGCGCCGACCGCGCCGGCGGCCTCCGATGACACGGTTCCTCGTGGTGCTCACCGACGTCCGCCCCGTCGACGGCGCCGGCCGCGACGAGCGGACCTGCCCCGAGCGGCGCCGCCAGGTGGTGGGCGCGACCAGCCGCGAGGCGGCCGACCGGATCGCCGGCGCGTTCATGGCGCTGGGCATGGTGCGGGCCGGCCGGCAGCGGGTCAAGGTGATCGCCATCGGCCGGCGGCACGCGCGCGGCTGACGCCGCCGCGGGCGGCGTGGTCGGGAGGCGGCCCCGCCGGGCGGACGGCCCGCCCGGCCGGCGGCCCGGCCCGGCGGAGAGGCGCGGCCCGGCGCCCCGCCGGGCCGTCCGGCGTCACAGCATCCGGCGTCGCTTCAGGTACGCCACCAGGTCGTCGTAGACGCCCCCCTCGTTGGCGAACATCGCCACGTTGCGGGCGGTGGCCATCCACGGCTTCGTCGAGGGCCGGACCTCCTTCGCCGCCCGCTCCAGGTCCCGCTGCTCGATCATCCGCACCTCGCCGGTGCGCACGGAGTCGGCCATCGCGTACTCGGCGGCGGTCTCGCAGAGGTGGGCCAGGTCGGCGCCGGAGTAGTCCTCGGTGGCCGCCACGATCTTCCGCAGGTCGATCCCGGCGATCGGCCGCTCCCGCAGGTGGTACTCCAGGATGGACGCGCGCGCCTCCGCGTCGGGCGGCAGCACCAGCACCACCCGGTCGAGCCGGCCCGGGCGGCGCAGCGCCGGGTCGACGTCCCACGGGGTGTTGGTGGCGGCCAGCACGAAGACGCCCTCGTTGCTGCCCTCCATCCCGTCCAGCTCGGCCAGCAGCTGGTTGCCCAGCGTCCGCATCGAGCTGGAGCCGACCTGCGAGCGCTTGTGCCCGAGGGCGTCGACCTCGTCGAGGAAGAGCACGCAGGGGGCGTTGCGGCGGGCCGCCTGGAACAGCTCGTGCAGGTTGCGTTCCGAGTTGCCCATCCACATGTCCAGCACGTCCACGATCGACAGCGAGATGAACTTGGCGCCCATCTCCCCGGCGACCGCGCGGGCCAGGAAGGTCTTGCCGCAGCCGGGCGGGCCGTAGAGCATCAGGCCGCCGCGCAGGCTCTTGCCGTACATCTTGCGCAGTTGCGGGTTGCGCAGCGGGCCGAGGAAGGCCAGCTCCAGCCGCTCCTTGACCGCCGACATGCCGCCCACGTCGGCCAGCCGGATGCCGGAGGTCTCCACGTCGTACACCCGGTCGGAGTCGCCGGTCACCGGCTCCGGCTCGTCGCCGGCGCGGGCGAAGCGCGGTGGCACGACGTCGGCCAGCTCCTGCTCGTAGGCCGCCAGTGGGTCGTGGCCGGCGGTCGCGGCGGGGTCGCCGGGCCCGGCCGGCGCCGGGCGCTGCGCCGGCGGCCGCGGGGCCGCCGGGGCCGGCGCCGACGGCGGGGGTACGGAGCCGCCGCCCAGCGCGCGCTGCATCAGGGCCTGTGCCTGGTCGTTGCCCGGATCCCGGGCGAGCGCCTGACCGACCTGCGCGATCGCCTCCCCGGCCCGGCCGGCGTCCAGCAGCAGCGAGGCGAGGTGGAGTCGCAGCGGCAGGTCGTCGGGGCGGGCGTCCAGGGCCGCCGTCAGGGACTCGATGAGGGGATCAGCGCTCATAGGACGAGCAGCGTAGTGGGCGTCCGGTGCCGTCACCGCCCCGGATCTCCGCCCGGGCGATTACACAACGTATATCCTTTGTTGACCGATTGCCGCGTCCCGTCGCCTGTCCCCCGGGTATCGGCAGCCGGGGCCCGCCACGCACAGTAAGGTCAACCGGGTGAGCGCCACCACCGGCGCAGCAGTCGCGTACGAAGAGGTGACCGGAGTGACCACCCCAGGCAGGACCCGCGTGGCGATCGTCTTCGGCGGCCGCAGCCCGGAACACGGCATCTCCTGCGTCAGCGCCGGCAGCGTGCTCGGCGCCCTCGACCCGGACGAGTTCGAGGTGGTGCCGCTGGGCATCACCCGGGCCGGTCAGTGGGTGCTGACCAGCGGCGACCCGGCCCAGTTGGCGATCAACGCGCGCCGGCTGCCGGAGATCACCGCCGAGTCCGGCGCCGACATCGTGCTGCGCGCCGACCCGACCGGCAACGGTCTGATGGTGCTCGACCCGACCGAGGGTCCCCGGGCGCTCGCCGACGTCGACGTGGTCTTCCCGGTGCTGCACGGCGCGTACGGGGAGGACGGCACCATCCAGGGCATGCTGGAGATGGCCGGCATCCCGTACGTCGGGGCGAACGTGTTCGCCTCCGCCGCCGCCATGGACAAGGAGTTCACCAAGAAGCTCTGCGCCGCCGAGGGCATCCCGGTGGGCCCGTACGCGGTGCTGCGCAACGGGATGACGCTGAGCGAGGCGGACAAGGAGCGGCTCGGCCTGCCCGTGTTCGTCAAGCCCTCCCGGGCCGGTTCGTCGTTCGGCATCACCAAGGTCACCGACTGGGCGGACCTGGACGCCGCCGTCGCCACCGCCCGTCAGATCGATCCGAAGGTGCTGGTCGAGGGGGCAATCGTCGGCCGCGAGATCGAGTGCGGCGTGCTGGAGGGCGAGGCCGGCGGCGCGCCGGAGGCGTCGGTGCTCGCCGAGGTGCGGGTGGTCGGCGAGTACGACTTCTACGACTTCGAGGCGAAGTACATCGACTCCGAGGAGGCCTGCGAGTACGACATCCCCGCCGGCCTGCCCGAGCGGGTGACCCGGCAGGTCCAGGAGTACGCCGTCCGCGCCTTCACCGCGTTGGACTGCGCCGGCCTGGCCCGGGTCGACTTCTTCGTCACCCCGGAGCTGGACGTCTACCTCAACGAGATCAACACGATGCCGGGCTTCACCTCGACGTCGATGTTCCCCCGGATGTGGGCGGCGTCCGGGCTGGAGTACCCGAAGCTGGTCAACCGCCTCATCCGCACCGCCCTGCACCGGGGCGTCGGTCTGCACTGAGCCGCGGTCCGCACGTACGCGAAAGAGCGGCCTTCCGATGGGGAGGCCACTCTTTCCGGCTCGGTGGTGGGCCGTCAGCCCCGGCAGCCCCGCGGCATGTCGCCGCCGGAGGGCACGGAGGCCACGATCGTCTCCGAGATGGGGGAGACCCACTGCAACGCCTGCCCGTACGACCGCGGCACGCGGACCGTCACGGCGGTCTCCCGGTCCAGCGTGGTGAGCACGGTGGCGTCCGTCTCCTCCTGGGCGTACCAGCAGACCTTGTTGACCGTCCACACGTCGTCCGTGTCGCCGACGGTCGGCTCGGCGCCGCCGCAGGCCAGCGTGAGCGCCGGGTCGCCGTACGCGGCGTTCTGCTCCGGGCCGGCGGTGACCGGACGCTGGGCGAGGTCGTTGACCGTCGGCGGCAACTGGGAGAGCAGCGCCCGGCAGACCGTGGCGGGCCGTTCGGCCAGCGCCGGGGCGGCCATCTCGACCGGAGCGGTGGACTGGGCGCGGGGAGCACTTGCCGTCGGGCTCGGCGCGGCGGCCGGCTCGGCCGGCTCGTCCGGGGAAAGCTGGACGAAGGCGAGCACGCCGACCAGCGCGGTGATCGGCAGCGCGACCAGCGTGGCGATCAGCGCGGCGCTCCGGGTCGTCCGGTCCCGGGCCGGGCGGTCGGGGGCGGCCTCGTCCGCCTGGGCGGAATCGGTCACGGGAGAGTCAGTGATCTTGTCCACTTACAGGCGCACCACCGAACACGTGAGGGTGCGGGTGATGCCGGGCACCATCTGCACCTTGCTGACGATGAGTTTGCCGAGCTCGTCGACGGTTTTCGCCTCGGTGAGCACGACCACGTCGTACGGCCCGGTGACGGCGTCGACCCGCACCACGCCGGCGAGGTCCGCGATGAGACCGGCCACGTCGCGCGCGCGACCGACCTCGGTCTGGATGAGGATGTACGCCTGTACCACGACTCGACCTCCGTCCGTCGCCGCCTGCGGGGCGGCCCGAAGGGAGAAAGTACCTTACGGACCAGGTCTGATCCCTATCGGTGGTCAAGGAGAAGCGGTGAGCGAGCACGGCGGAGGGCCGGCATGAGTGTCGCGGGGGTCGGCGAGTTCGGCCTGATCGACCGGGTGACCGCCCGGTTGTCGTACGGATCGACCGTGCTGCTCGGTCCCGGGGACGACGCGGCGGTGGTGGCCGCGCCGGACGCCCGGGTCGCGGCCTCGACCGACGTGCTGGTGGAGGGGCGGCACTTCCGGCGGGACTGGTCCACCGCGCGTGACGTCGGCCACCGGGCGGCGGCGGCCAACCTGGCCGACATCGCCGCGATGGGGGCGGAGCCGACCGCGCTGCTGGTCGCGCTCTGCATGCCGCCGGAGCTGGAGACCGGGTGGGCCGAGGAACTCGCCGACGGGCTCGGCGCCGAGGCGGCGAAGGTCGGCGCGAGCGTGGTGGGCGGGGACATGTCCGCCAGCCCCACGCTGACGATCGCGGTCACCGCCCTCGGCGACCTCGGCGGCCGGCGGCCGGTGACGCGCTCCGGGGCACGGCCCGGGGACGTGCTGGCCCTGGCCGGCCGGACCGGGTACGCGGCGGCCGGGCTGACGGTGCTCTCCCGGGGCTTCCGCACTCCGCGGCTGCTGGTGGAGGCGTACCGGCGGCCGGAGGTGCCGTACGGGGCCGGACCGCACGCGGCCCGGCTCGGCGCCACCTCGATGATCGACGTGTCGGACGGGCTGCTCGCCGACCTCGGGCACGTGGCCAAGGCCAGCGGGGTGGCCCTAGACGTGCGCCGGGACGCCTTCGAGGTGCCCCGGCAGATGCGCGACGCCGCCCAGGCCCTGGGCGTCGACCCGTACTCCTGGCTCCTCACCGGGGGCGACGACCACGCGCTGGCCGCGACCTTCCCGCCGGCGGTGGCGCTGCCGCCCGACTGGCGCCCGATCGGGCGGGTGACGGCGGGCTCCGGTGTCACGGTCGACGGTGCCCCGTACGACGGACCCGCCGGCTGGGACCACTTCCGGTAAGGGTCGGCGCTGGTCGTACCCTTTACGCCGTGAGTGAGATCGAGATCCGCGCGGAGCGCTTCGACTCGCCGGTCGCGCAGCGGCTGATCCGCGCCGCGCTGGCCGACCTCGGCGCCCGGTACGGCGGCAGCGGCGACGACACCCCGGTGGACCCGGGCGAGTTCGTGCCGCCGGCCGGCGCCTTCCTCGTCGCCCACCTCGGCGGCGAGCCGGTCGGCTGCGGCGGCTGGCGCAGCCACGGCGACGACGGCGACACGGCCGAGCTGAAGCGGATGTACACCGACCCGGCGGCCCGGGGCCGGGGTGTGGCCCGGGCGGTCCTGGCCGCCGTGGAGCGCTCGGCCCGCGAGCACGGGCGCAAGCGCATCGTCCTGGAGTGCGGCGACAAGCAGCCCGAGGCCATCGCCATGTACACCGCGGCCGGCTACGAGCGGATCCCGAACTTCGGCTTCTACAAGGACGCCCCGGGCTGCCTCTCGTTCGGCCGCACCCTCTGAGCCGCCGGCCCGAGGGCTCCCGGCCCGGCCGGGGAACCCGCCGGGCCGGCTACGGCACGATCAGGCGGTGATGAATCGGATCTGCTCGGCGGCCTTGCCGGCCGCGTCGGTCGCCTCGGCCGGGTCGGCGCCCCAGGCCAGCAGGTGACCGCTGCGCCGCAGCGAGGACGTCACCTCCGTCACAGTGTCGCCGACCGCCACGTCGAGCTGCACCTCCAGCACGCCGGGCACCCGGCGGGCCGCGCGCAGCCCGTCGACGGCGGTGACGGTGCCGGGCGCGGCCAGCAGGAACTCGACCGCCGCCGCGCCGGTCGGCCGCGCCGGCAGGGCCGGCCGCTCCCCGCACAGCGTCCGCAGGTACGCCTCGATGAACCCGCACTCGTACGCGATCGACACCAGTGCGGTGATCATGTCGCCGGGCAGCCGGGCGGCGCACTCGACCAGCGTCGGCACCCCGTCGGCGACGATCCACTCGCTGTGCAGCGTGCCGGTGCGGAAGCCGGCGGCGGCGGCCAGCCGGGTCGCCACCTCGACCAGCTCCCGGCGGGTGGGGTCGGGCAGCGCGGTCGGCACCGTGTGGCCGGTCTCCACCGGGGAGCGACCCGGGAGCACCCGCTTGTCCGTGACGTTGGCGAAGATCACCTCGCCGTCGGCGACGAGCAGCTCGACGCTGTGCTCGCGTCCGTCGACGACCTGTTCGACGAGCACGCCCGTGGGCAGCCCCCGGCCGGTCGCCTCCGGCGGGTCCTCGGGCGAGGCGGTGCCCGCCCACGCCCCGGCGACCTCCGCCGGGTCGGCGATGATCTGCACGCCCAGGCTGCCCGAGCGGCGGGTGGGCTTCAGCACGCACCGGCCGCCGTGCCGCCGGGCGAACTCGGTCGCCCCGGCGGCGGAGTCGACCAGCGCGAAGGCCGGGTTGGCCAGGCCGGCCTCGGCGGCGAGCAGCCGCATCCGGTGCTTGTCGGAGAAGACGTCGGCCGCCGCCGGACCGGCGCCGGGCAGGCCGAGCGCCTCGGCGAGCCGGGCGGTGGCCCCGACGGCGTACTCGAGGCCGGGCATGACCAGCCGGGCGGCGGCCAGCCCGGGCTCCCGGGCGACCAGCGCGGCGGCGTCGAAGCCGATCTGGTACTCGGCGGGCACCACGCGGGAGATGAAGGGCATCTCGCGGGCGAACCGCTCCAGCCCCCGGCGCTCGATGACGTCGGGTTCCTCGACGAGGACGACGCTGTCCGCGGGCAGTTCCTCGCTGAACCAGCGCAGCATCCCGAGGGAGGCGCCGACGACGACCATCTCGTCCCGGCCTAGATCAAGCTGCACCAGTCGTCCCTCCGCGCTCGGCTGCTCCCCGCGCCGGGCCCGATCCGGACTCGCGGCGCACGCAGACCCTAACCGGGCCCGCGCCGCGCGTCGAAGGGCGGTCGCGTACCCGTCAGCCGACCCGCCCGGAACCGACACGAACCGGCCCGGGGTCGCCGGGACCCGGCACGAGGCGGGGATGCCGGGACGAGGCGGGGGTGCCGGGACGAGGCGGGGGTGCCGGGACCCGGCACGAGGCCGGCGATCCCGGACACGACAGAGCCGGCGGGCCCACGAGGGCCCGCCGGCAATGACGAGTGTGAAGCTGGGGACTACCGCGTCAGGCGCGGGTGACCTTGCCAGCCTTGATGCACGAGGTGCAGACCTGCATCTTCTTGGTGTTCCCGCCACCGGCCGGGGTACGCACCGACTGGATGTTCGGGTTCCAGCGGCGGTTGGTCCGCCGGTGCGAGTGGGACACGTTGTGGCCGAAGCCCGGTCCCTTGCCACAGACGTCGCACACGCTAGCCACGGGATACTCCTGGGTTTGAAACGTTCATGAGGTCGCCGCCAGGCGCTGCCCGGGCAACCTGGCCAGGTTACCCGATGACCCGCGCACCCGACCAACCGGCCCCCGGGCGGGGCCGGCACGGCGCGACGCGGTGGCGGTCGCCCGGTCGGCGCCGTCCCTTCCGGCAGCCACCGTACGAAGGGACGCGACCACGAGGGTAGTTCCGGCCGGGACCACCGGAGCAGGCGGCCCCCGACCGACGGGCCGGGGGCGCGCCGGCTCGCCGGGGTGCCGACGTGACGGGCGGCCGGGAGCGCCGGGCCGGACACGCCGCCGGACGACCGACGACCCCGGCGCGCGTCGGTGCCCGCCAGTAGGCTTCTCGCCGTGCTGGACACCCTCGACGCCGCCGCGGTCCGCCGCTGGTGCGCGGGCGGGCTGGCCGCGCTCAGGCGGCACCAGGGCGAGATCGACGACCTGAACGTCTACCCGGTGCCCGACGGCGACACCGGCACCAACCTCGTGCTCACCCTCACCTCCGCGCAGCAGGCGCTGGCGATGGACCTCGGCACCCTCCCGGAGGACGGGCCCACCCCGCACGGGCACGCGCTGCGGCTGATGGCCCGGGGCGCGCTGCTCGGCGCCCGGGGCAACTCCGGGGTGATCCTGTCGCAGATCCTGCGCGGCTTCGCCGACGCGGTCGCCGCCGTGCCCGCGGTGCGCGGGCGGGAGCTGGCCGCCGCGCTGCGCGACGCGGCCACGGCCGCCTACGCCGCGGTCGCCCGCCCCGTCGAGGGCACGCTGCTCACCGTCGTCGCCGCCGCGGCCCGCGCCGCCGAGCGGGCGGACAGCGACGACCTGCGGGCGGTCGCCCGGGCGGCGGCGGGCGAGGCGGCGCGGGCGCTGGCGCGCACCCCGGAGCAGCTCCCCGCGCTGGCCCGGGCCGGCGTGGTCGACGCCGGCGGCCGGGGCCTCTGCCTGCTGCTCGACGCCCTGGTCGAGGTCGTCACGGGGGAGAGCCCGGAGCATCCCGCGCCCGTGCCGCGCGCGGCCCGCCCGCCGGCCACCGCCGTCCGCGAGACCGGTTCCGAGGAGTACGCCTACGAGGTGCAGTTCCTGCTCGACGCCGCGCCCGAGGCGGTGGGCCGGCTGCGGGCCGAGCTGGCCGCACTGGGCGACTCGCTCGTGGTCGTCGGCGACGGGAGCGCCGGTACGGGCACCTGGAACGTGCACGTGCACGCCAACGACGTGGGCGCGGCGATCGAGGCGGGCGTGGTCGCCGGCCGGCCGCACCGCATCTCGGTGACCCGCTTCGCCGACCAGGCGGCCCCCGCCCCGCCGATGGCGCGCGACGGCCGCGCGGCGGTGGTGGTGGCCGCCGGCGCGGGCATCGCCGAGCTCGTCGCCGGCGAGGGTGCCACGGTGGTGCCCGGCAACCCGTCCACGGGCGAGCTGCTGGACGCGATCCGCGCGACCGGCGCCGCCCGGGTGGTGGTGCTGCCCAACGACCCCAACACGCAGGCGGTGGCGAGCGCCGCCGCCAAGGAGGCGCACCGGCTGGGCATCAAGGTCAGCGTGGTGCCCACCCGGTCCCCGGTGCAGGCGCTGGCCGCCCTCGCGGTGCGCGACCCGGCCCGCCGCTTCGAGGACGACGTGATCGCGATGGCGGAGGCGGCCGGCGCCTGCCGCTACGCCGAGGTCTGCTACGCCAGCCGCGAGGCGCTGACCGTCGCCGGCCCCTGCCGCCCCGGCGACGTGCTGGCGCTGGTCGAGGGCGAGGTGCACCTGATCGGGGCGGACCTGGCCGACACCTGCGCCGCCGTGGTCGACCGGATGCTGGGCGGCGGCGGCGAGCTGGTCACCCTGCTCTCCGGGGCGGACGCCCCGGCCGGGCTGGCCGAGGCGGTCCGCGAGCACGTCGCCCGGCGCTGGCCGTTCGTCGAGGTGCAGGCGTACCCGGGCGGGCAGCCGTACTATCCGCTCCTGGTGGGGGTCGAATGACGTCCGAGCCGTGCACGGTGGACACGCCGCTGAAGAAGCTGGTCGGGGAGAAGACCGCGAAGGCCCTCGCGAGCCACCTCGACCTGCACACCGCGGGTGACCTGGTCTACCACTTCCCGCGCCGCTACGACGAGCGCGGCGAGCACACCGACATCCGGTCGCTCGACGTCGGCGAGCAGGTCACCGTGCTGGCCCAGGTGCAGCGCACCGCCGTACGCCCGATGCGCCAGCGCCGGGGCAACCTGCTGGAGGTGACGGTCGGCGACGGCTCGGGCGGCACCCTGACCCTCACCTTCTTCGGCAACCAGGCGTGGCGGGAGCGGGAGCTGCGCCCCGGCCGGTGGGGGCTGTTCGCCGGCAAGGTCACCGAGTTCCGGGGCAAGCGGCAGCTCAACGGCCCGGAGTACGTCCTGCTCGGCGAGGGCGGCGACGGCGAGGCGGCGGCCAGCGAGGAGATCGAGGAGTTCGCCGGCGCGCTGATCCCGGTCTATCCGGCCGCTGCGGCGGTGCCCACCTGGGTGATCGCGCGCTGCGTCCGGGTGGTGCTGGACACCTTCACCCCGCCGGAGGACCCGCTGCCCACCGCCGTGCGGGCGAGCCGCAAGCTGGCCGGCATCGACGTCGCGCTGCGCGAGATCCACCGGCCGTCCAGCAAGGAGGCGCTCTACCGGGCCCGCCGGCGGCTCAAGTGGGACGAGGCGTTCGCCGTGCAGCTCACCCTGGTGCAGCGCAAGCACCGGGCCGCCGCGTGGCCGGCCCGGCCCCGTCCGGCGAAGCCCGGCGGCCTGCTCGACGCGTTCGACGCCCGGCTGCCGTACGAGCTGACCCCCGGCCAGCGGGACGTGGGGGTGGAGATCGCGGCGGACCTGGCCACCGCCCACCCGATGCACCGGCTGCTCCAGGGCGAGGTCGGCTCCGGCAAGACGGTGGTCGCGCTGCGCGCGATGCTCCAGGTGGTCGACGCCGGCGGGCAGGCCGCGCTGCTGGCCCCGACCGAGGTGCTCGCCGCGCAGCACCACCGGGGCATCCTCGACCTGCTCGGGCCGCTCGGCCGCGCCGGCGAGCTGGGCGCGGCCGACGACGCCACCCGGGTCGAGCTGGTCACCGGCTCGCTGGGCGCGGCGGCCCGCCGGCGCGCCCTGGCCGAGGTGGCCAGCGGGGCGGCCGGCATCGTGCTCGGCACCCACGCCCTGCTCTACGAGGGCGTCGACTTCGCCGACCTGGGCCTGGTGGTGGTGGACGAGCAGCACCGGTTCGGCGTCGAGCAGCGCGACGCCCTGCGCGCCAAGGCCGACCAGCCGCCGCACGTGCTGGTGATGACGGCCACCCCGATCCCGCGCACGGTGGCGATGACGGTCTACGGCGACCTGGAGACCTCGACTCTCTCCCAGTTGCCGCAGGGCCGCTCGCCGATCGCCTCGCACGTGGTCCCGGCCGCCGAGAAGCCGGCCTTCCTGGACCGGGCCTGGCGGCGGCTGCGCGAGGAGGTGGCCGCCGGCCACCAGGCGTACGTGGTCTGTCCGCGCATCGGGGAGGGTCCGGCCAGTGAGGAGGAGCCGCCGCCGGTCGACGACAACGGGCGGCGGCCGCCGATGGCGGTCACCGAGGTGGCGCCGCTGCTCGCCGAGGGGCCGCTGCACGGCCTGCGGATCGGCGTGCTGCACGGCCGGCTGCCGGCCGACGAGAAGGACGCGGTGATGCGCTCCTTCGCCGCCGGCGACGTCGACGTGCTGGTCGCCACCACCGTGGTCGAGGTGGGCGTCAACGTGCCGAACGCCACCGTGATGATCGTGCTCGACGCCGACCGGTTCGGCGTCTCCCAGCTGCACCAGCTTCGCGGCCGGGTCGGCCGGGGCTCGGCGCCCGGGCTCTGCCTGCTGGTCACCGAGGCGCTGGAGGGCGCGTCCGCGCGGGAGCGACTCGACGCGGTCGCCTCCACGACGGACGGGTTCAAGCTCGCCGAGCTGGATCTGGAGCAGCGGCGCGAGGGCGACGTGCTGGGGGCCACCCAGTCGGGGCGGCGGTCGCACCTGCGGCTGCTGTCGCTGCTGCGCGACGCCGACCTGATCCGGGACGCCCGGGCCGAGGCGATCGCCCTGGTCGAGGAGGATCCGGAGCTGGCGCGGCACCCGGCGCTGGCCGCGTCGGTGGCGGCGCTGGTCGACGAGGAACGCGCGGAATACCTGGAGAAGGGCTGACCCCTGCCGCGCCGGCGCCGGCAGGCGCAGGTCGCGGCCGATGGCGTGCACGGGCGGGCGTCGGCCGACGGCGGGTCGCGTAGCGTCGTGCGCATGAGCAGGAGGAGACCGTGACCCGGATCGTGGCCGGGACGCTCGGCGGGCGCCGGATCGCCGCCCCGCCCGGGGCGGGCACCCGGCCCACCTCGGACCGGGTCCGCGAGGCGCTGTTCAGCGCGGTCCAGGCCGAGGTGGACCTGGCGGGCGCCCGCTTCGCCGACCTCTACGCGGGGTCCGGCGCGGTCGGCCTGGAGGCACTCTCCCGGGGCGCCGCGCACGTGCTGCTGGTGGAGGCCGACCCGCGCGCGGCCCGGGTGATCCGGGAGAACGTCGCGGCGCTGCGCGCCGCCCCGGCCGCCCGGCTGGTCACCGGCAAGGTGGCCACGGTGCTGGCGGCCGGCCCGGACGGCGACCCGTACGACGTGGTCTTCGCCGACCCGCCCTACGCGGTGTCGGACGCGGAGGTCACCGCGATGCTCGCCGCGCTGGTCGACGGCGGCTGGCTGGCCCCCGACGCCCTGGTCGTGGTGGAGCGGTCCAGCCGCACCGGGCCGGTCGGGTGGGTGGAGGGTGTCACCGGTGAGCGCAGCCGCCGGTACGGCGAGACCACCCTTTGGTACGGTCGCCGATCATGAGACGTGCGGTGTGTCCCGGCTCGTTCGATCCGGTCACCAACGGACACCTCGACATCATCGGCCGGGCGAGTCGCCTGTTCGACGAGGTGATCGTGGGCGTGCTGGTGAACCAGTCGAAGAGCGGCCTGTTCACCGTCGAGGAGCGCATCGACATGCTCCGCGAGGTGACCGCCTCCTACGACAACGTCCGGGTCGAGTCGTTCCGTGGCCTGTTGGTCGACTTCTGCCGGGCGCAGCAGGCGAGCGTGCTGATCAAGGGCCTGCGGGCGGTCAGCGACTTCGACTACGAGCTGCAGATGGCGCAGATGAACATCGGCCTGGCCGGCGTCGAGACGTTGTTCATGCCGACCAACCCGCTCTACTCGTTCCTCTCCTCCAGCCTGATCAAGGACGTGGCGAAGTGGGGCGGCGACATCTCCGCCCACGTGCCCGACCGGGTCCGGGAGGAGTTGCGGGCCCGCCTCGCGCCGCCGGCCCGCGACTGACCTCCGCCGCGCCACCGGGCGGTCGGGCGCACGGCCCCGACCGTCCGCCGGCTCCTGCCGACCACCCGTCCCGCCGGGGTCGGCGGGACGGCCGGCGCGACGCGCCGGGCCGGGGTGAGAGGCGCGCTGTGGCCGTGGCGCGACATGATGTGTGGAGCGGGAACCCGGCCGCAGCCCGCATCATGTAGGTCGGCCCGACGAACGACAGGAGTGAGCTACCGGTGGACTCGCTCGATCGCATCGACGAACTGATCGCCATGGTGGAGCAGGCGCGTTCCGTCCCGATGTCGCGTAACAACTGCATGGTCGACCGGGGCGAGTTCATCGCGGCCCTCGACGAGCTGCGCGCCGAACTCCCGGTGGAGGTGCGCAAGGCCGTCGCGCTGCTGGAGGAGCGGGACAAGATCATGGAGGCCGGCAAGCGGGAGGCCGACCGGATCATCAGCGAGGGTGAGGCGGAACACGCCCGCCTGGTCTCGGTGAACGAGATCACCGTCTCCGCCGAGCACGAGGGCGCCCGGATCATCGCCGAGGCGCGGGCCGAGGCGCAGCGCCTGCGCGAGGAGGTCGACGACTACGTCGACACCGCGCTGGCCAACTTCGAGCAGTTCCTCACCCGGGCGCTGGCCTCGATAGAGCGCGGCCGGGACAAGATGCACGCGCTGCGGGAGATCGGCACCTTCGCTGGGGACGAGGCGGAACGCCCGCTACCCTTCTGAGCGGCACCTCACCAGCCGACGGACGGGGCGGGCGTCGCCCCCGGTTCGACGGTCCGGCGGTCGCCCAGGTAACCTTTTTTGTCGGCCTCTCACCGGCCGGAGTCTGACTATGCCCAAACACACGCCTTCCACACTCAACCCCAGGTCGCCGCTGGTCCTCGACACGAGGGAGCTGCCGCGCCGGCCTGGTGCGTTGCGTACGGTCAAGCGGGTGGCACCGGCACCGGCGGACCTCGGCGTGGAGTTGATCGGCGTGCCGGAGGGCGCGGACCTCGACCTCGACCTGAGGCTGGAGTCGGTGTCCGAGGGCGTGCTCGTCTCGGGGACCGTCACCGGTCCCGTGCGGGGCGAGTGTGGCCGCTGCCTGCGCGAGATCAACGACTCGGTGGCCGTGCGGATCCAGGAGCTGTACGCGTACGAGAACAGCACCACGGACTCCACGACCGACGAGGACGAGGTGGGCCGGATGCAGGGAGACCTGATCGACCTGGAGCCGGCGCTGCGGGATGCGGTGGTGCTCGCACTGCCGACCAACCCGCTCTGCCGGGAGGACTGCCCAGGCCTGTGCCCCGACTGCGGGGTGCACTGGGACGATCTGCCGGCCGACCACAGTCACCAGCAGATCGACCCGCGATGGGCGGGCCTGTCGCAACTGACCCGTAAAGAGGAGTAGGAACCGTGGCCGTCCCCAAGCGCAAGATGTCGCGCAGCAACACCCGCGCCCGCCGGGCGAACTGGAAGGCTGCCGTGGTCGCGACCGTGGCCTGCCCGCAGTGCAAGTCCGCCAAGCTGCCGCACGCCGCCTGCTCCGTCTGCGGCACCTACAACGGCCGTCAGGTCCTCGAGGTCTGACCTGGACGCCGAGTGACGCCCCCGACCGCAGGTCGGGCGGCGCGCGCACCCTGGCGAACGCCCGGTGCCCCGGCTCCCACCGACGCCGGCCGGCCTGGTCCGGCCGGCGTCGCGGCGGAGCCGGGCACCGCGCGGATCGCCGTTGACCTCCTCGGCGGGGACGACGCTCCCGACGTCGTGGTTGACGGCGCTCTGCGGGCCGTGCGCGCCGATCCCGACCTGCACCTGCTGCTCGTCGGCCCGGCCGAGGCCGCCGGCGAGGTGGTCCACGCCCTCGACCCGGCGCAGCGCGCGCGGGTCGCCGTCCGGCCGGTCCGCACCGCCGTGAGCATGGCCGACCACCCCGTGGCCGCCCGCTCCGACAGCACCGTCCGCGCCGCCGTGCACGCCGTGCGCGACGGTGCCGCGGACGCCCTCGTCTCCGCTGGCTCGACCGGCGCCACCGTCACCGCCGTCGCCCTCGGCCTCGGCCGCTGGCCGGACGTACGCCGTCCCGCGCTGGTCGCCACCCTGCCGGCCGTCGCCGGCCCGGTGGTCCTGCTCGACGTCGGCGGCTCGCTCGAGCCGAGCCCGGCCACCCTCGCCCGGCACGCCGTCCTCGGCGCGGCCTACGCCGCGGTGGCGCACGCCGTCGCGACCCCGCGCGTCGGGCTGCTCTCGGTCGGCGCCGAGGCCGGCAAGGGCGACCGTGCCCGCCGGCTCGCCGATCCCGTCCTCGCCGCCGCGTCGCTGCCCTGCGGTGGTCGCTACGTCGGCCTCGTCGAGGGGTACGACGTCTCCCTCGGCGCGCGCGCGGATGTGGTGGTGACCGACGGCTTCACCGGTAACGTGCTGCTCAAGGCGATCGAGGGCGCGTACGCGATGGCCGGCGGGCCCCCGCCCGGCGGTGGCGCCCCCCGGGCGGCCGCCCTGCTCGGGGTGGCCGGCACGGTGGTCGTCTGCCACGGCGCGGCCCGTCCCGAGGACGTCGCCTCCGGCATCGCCCTGGCCGCCCATCTCTGGCGGCGGCGCGCCGCCGACCAGGTCCGCGCGCTGCTCGACGGCGCCGAGGCGGGTGACCGCGAGGAATGCACCGACCGCACCACCGACACCGAGGTACCCACATCATGAGCAACGACAAGCGGCGGCGGGCGTCCGTCGGTCACCTGGAAGCCGCGTTCGGCGTCAGCCTGGATCCGGAACTGCTGGAGCGCGCGCTGACCCACCGCTCGTACGCGTACGAGAACGGCGGCCTGCCCACCAACGAGCGGCTGGAGTTCCTCGGCGACTCGGTGCTCGGCGTGGTGATCACCACCGCGCTGTTCCACAACCACCCCGACCTGCCCGAGGGGCAGCTGGCCAAACTCCGGGCCAGCGTGGTCAACATGCGCGCCCTCGCCGACGTGGCGCGCGGCCTGGGCCCGGACGGCCTCGGCGCCTACCTGCTGCTCGGCAAGGGGGAGGAGACCACCGGCGGCCGGGACAAGGCGAGCATCCTCGCCGACACCCTGGAGGCGCTGCTCGGCGCGATCTACCTCCAGTACGGGCTGGACACCGCGGCGATCGTCATCCACCGGCTGTTCGACCCGCTGATGGCCGAGTCGGCCGGGCGGGGCGCCGCCCTGGACTGGAAGACCAGCCTCCAGGAGTTGACCGCGGCGCTGGGGCTCGGTGTGCCCGAGTACCGCATCGAGGGCACCGGGCCGGACCACCTCAAGACCTTCACCGCCTGGGTGGTGGTCGCCGGCAACCGCTACGGCGGGGCCGACGGGCGGAGCAAGAAGGAGGCCGAGCAGCGGGCCGCCGAGGCGGCCTGGCGCACGCTCACCGAGCAGGCCGAGCAGGCCGAGCAGGCCGAGCGGGCCGAGCAGGCCGAGCAGGCCGAGCGGGAGCGGGCCGAGGCGGCCGGCGGGGCGGCGGGCGCCGAGGTCGAGGCGGGCCTGGGCCGTGCCTGAGCTGCCGGAGGTCGAGACGGTCCGGCAGGGGCTGGCCCGGTGGGTCACCGGCCGGCGGATCGCCACCGTCGAGGTGCACCACCCCCGCGCGGTGCGCCGGCACGCGCCCGGCGGCGGGCACTTCGCCGACGTGCTGGCCGGCCGGACGGTGCGCGACGTGCGCCGGCGGGGCAAGTACCTGTGGCTGCCGCTGGACAGCGGGGACGCCGTCGTCGGGCACCTGGGCATGTCGGGCCAGCTGCTGGTGCAGCCGGCCGACGCGCCCGACGAGACGCACCTGCGCGTCCGGTTCCGCTTCGCCGACGACGGGCCGGAGCTGCGCTTCGTCGACCAGCGCACGTTCGGCGGGCTGTCGGTCTCCGCGGGCGGCGCGGAGCTGCCGGCGGAGATCGCGCACATCGCCCGCGATCCGATGGACCCGGAGTTCTCCGACACGGGGTTCGCCGCCGCGCTGCGCCGGCGGCGTACGGAGGTCAAGCGCGCCCTGCTGGACCAGACGCTGATCTCCGGGGTGGGCAACATCTACGCCGACGAGGCGCTGTGGCGGGCGAGGCTGCACGGCGCCCGCCCCACCGACGTGCTGACCGGCCCGGCCGCGCTGCGGCTGCTGGGCCATGTCCGGGACGTCCTGGCCGAGGCGATCAAGTCCGGCGGCACCAGCTTCGACGCCCTCTACGTCAACGTCAACGGGGAGAGCGGCTACTTCGACCGGTCGCTGAACGTCTACGGCCGGGAGGGTCTGCCGTGCCACCGCTGCGGCGCGCCCGTGCGTCGGGAGGCGTTCATGAACCGTTCGTCGTACAGTTGCCCGCGCTGTCAGCCCCGCCCCCGGGGGGCCCTTCGGGGATGACCCCGAGGCGTTTTCCGGGTCGCCGTCGGCGCGTCGACCCCGGCCGGTCGGGGATCGCCCTCCCGACGCGCCGGTTTCGGCCCGGCTCGCCCGGCCGGACCGCCGTTCAGGCCGCGTACAGGTTCCGGGGAAGGGCCGGGGCCGTTCCCTGATGTCCCGGGCCCCGTTCCGTCCATAGCGTCGACCCGTTGACAGGGGTGACGTGACAGGGGGACCCGGAATGGGGGCAAGACCGGTGACGGTGCGGCTGGCGCGGTGGAGCGCGGAGCATCCGTGGCGGGCCATCGCGCTGTGGGTCGTGTTCGTGGCGGTGTGCTTCGTCGGCGGGAACGCCGTGGGACTCAAGGAGGCGACCGGCGCCGACCAGGCCGTCGGCGAGTCGGGCCGGGCGGGGCTGATCGTGGACGCCGGCGACTTCGCCGACCCGGCGGTGGAGAACGTCCTGATCACGGCGCGCGGCGGCACCCTGGACCCCGTCGCCGCGAAGGCCGCCGCCGCCGACGCGGCGACCGAACTGCGCTCGGTGACCGGAGTCGCCTCGGTGGGGGAGCCGGTGATGGCGCGGGACGGCTCCGCGCTGCTGGTGCCGATCACGATGTCGGGTGACGCGGAGACCGCGTCCGACCGGGTGCAGCCGCTGCGGGACGCCACCGCCCGGGTGCAGGAGGGGCATCCGCAGCTGCGCGTCGAGCAGGTCGGCGGCCCGTCGATCAGCAAGGCGCTGAACGACACGCTCGGCGAGGACTTCAAGCGGGCCGAACTGCTGAGCCTGCCGGTGACCCTGGCCATCCTGATCATCGCGTTCGGGGCACTGATCGCCGCCGGCGTGCCGGTGCTGCTGGCGCTCTCCTCGGTCGCCGCGGCGATGGGGCTCTCCACCCTCGCCTCGCACCTGGTGCCGGCGACCGACACGACGGCCAGCGTCATCCTGCTGATCGGCATGGCGGTCGGGGTCGACTACTCGCTGTTCTACGTGCGGCGCGAGCGGGAGGAGCGGGCCAAGGGGCGCTCCGGCCTCGACGCGGTGGAGATCGCTGCGGAGACCTCCGGTCACGCCGTCGTGGTCTCCGGCTTCGCCGTGATGATCTCGATGGGCGGGCTGCTGCTCGCCAACGACGCCATCTTCTCCTCCCTCGCGGTGGGCTCGATGCTGGTGGTCGCGGTCGCGGTGATCGGCTCGCTGACCGTGCTGCCGGCCCTGCTGGCCAAGCTCGGCCGCTGGGTCGACCGGCCCCGGGTGCCGCTGCTGTGGCGGCTCACCGCCCCGCGTACCGGGCGGCACGGCGAGGCGAAGCCGAGGTTCTGGCCGGCCGTGCTGAAGCCCGCGCTGCGGGCGCCGGTGGCCACCCTGGTGATCTCGGTCGGGCTGCTGCTCGCCCTGGCCACGCCCGCGCTGGGGATGAAGATGAAGTTCCCCGGCATGGAGGACCTGCCGCGTAGCACGCCGGCCATGCAGGCGTACGACCGGCTCACCGCGGCGTTCCCGAGCAACGGCACCAGCCACACGGTCGCGGTGCGGGCGCCGGCGGCCGAGGCGGACCGGGTCGCGGCGGCGCTGACCGCGCTGGCCGGCGCGGCGTCGGCCGACCCGCTCTTCGCGCCGACCGAGGCGGACGGCCCGAAGATCGAGGTGTCGGCGGACCGGCGGGTGTCGGTGCTGGGGGTCGCCACCCCGCACGCCAGCCGCACCGACGAGGCGGCCCGTTCCCTGGAGCGGCTGCGCGCCGACCTCGTCCCGGCCGCGCTCGGCGGGGTGCCCGGCGTGGAGTACGCGGTCGGCGGGGACATCGCCGACAGCGAGGACTACTCGCAGCACATCCGCGACAAGCTGCCGGTCGTCATCGGCTTCGTGCTGGTGCTGACCTTCGTGGTGATGGTGCTGACGTTCCGCTCGGTGGTGATCGCCCTCAGCTCGATCCTGCTCAACCTGCTCTCCGCCGGCGCCGCGTACGGGCTGCTGGTGCTGGTCTTCCAGGGCGACTGGGCCGAGGGCCTGCTCGGCTTCACCTCGATGGGCGCGATCGTCACCTGGCTGCCGCTGTTCCTCTTCGTGGTGCTGTTCGGGCTCTCGATGGACTACCACGTCTTCGTGGTCAGCCGGATCCGCGAGGGCGTCCGGGCCGGCATGTCGAACCGGGACGCGGTGGCGTACGGCATCACCTCGTCGGCCGGCGTGGTGACCAGCGCGGCGATCGTGATGGTCGGGGTCTTCTCGATCTTCGCCACGCTGAGCACGATCGACATGAAGCAGCTCGGCATCGGCCTGGCGGCGGCGATCCTGCTGGACGCCACGATCATCCGCGCGGTGGTGCTGCCGGCGCTGATGACCATGCTCGGCGACGCGAACTGGTGGGCCCCGAAGTTCCTGCGGGAACGCCCCGCGAAGGCCCCCACGGACCCGCCGGCCCCGACCCCGGAGCTGGTCGGCGCCCGCTGACCCACGCCGCACCAGGGGTCGGACCGCACCCGCGGTCCGGCCCCTGCCGTCCGTCCGTCGGTACGCGCGGTGGGTCCTGCCGTCGGGCCGGCTTCCACGCGGGGCGGCCTGCCGGGCACGTGGTGTGCGGGGCGGCGGCATGGCCCGCGTGCGTGACGGTCGGCGTCAGAACACCGGGCAGGCGGCCCGCCAGGCGCCCAACTCCCGGTCCTTGCGGATCGAGGAGAAGCCGTAGCCCACCGTGGTGACGCAGAAGTCCGTGGTCGAGCCGGTGTACTCGGCGTGGAACACCGGCTTGCCCGCCTCGACGAACGGCAGCAGCTTGGCGCACAGGCCCAGCCGCACGCACTCCTCGTTGACGGCGAAGTCGAAGTCCGGCGCCAGGGCGGCCACCTGCGGCACGTCGTTGACCAGGCCGGGGGAGAGGTCCAGGGACCGGGCCAGCTCGGCCAGCCGGCGGTTGAACAGCAACTGGTCGTCGAAGTCGAGCGGGAAGCCGGCGCGGTGGGCGTACCCGTCGGCGTCGGCGAGCGCGACCGCGCCGAAGCCCTTGCCCCGGCAGAGCCGGAGCCGGTCCGCCAGCACCGGCCGCAGCGCGTCCCACTGCCGTACGTCGAGCCAGCGGCTCTGCGGGCGACGGGCCGCGGCGCCCCACACGGCGGCCGGGAAGCGGCTCGCGTCCGGATCCGTGGGCAGGACCGACCCGACGTGCACCTGGCAGACCAGCCGGCGGTCGCGGGACCGCAGCTCGGCGGTCTGCGCGGCGGTGGTGGCGACCGGGTCGAGCAGGAAGACGTCGGCGTCGACGGTCGGGTCGAGCACGCCGCTGAGCTGCCACTGCCACCGCCACCGGCCGGCCGACTCCGCCGGCCAGGTGGTCGGGGCGCCGGGCGGGGTGAGCGCGACCCGGCAACCGCCGACCGCGGCCAGCAGCGCGAGGACGACGCAGGCGGACAGGACGCGGCGCGGGCCCCGCCCGACGGCGCGCGTACGCGGCCGGATCCGCATCGGCAAGCTCCCGGGTACCGGGGCGGCGGGAGTGCCGCCCGGAGCGGGTACGCCGGTGCGGCGTACCTCACCCGGTCAAACGAGCGCGGACCCGGCCACGACTCGCGTTCAGCGCGGCGCGGCGAAGACCTGCGTCCAGTACGGCCCGTTGCTGCTCGCCACGCCGACGCCGATCTCGGTGAAGGCACAGTTCAGGATGTTGGCCCGGTGACCGGAGCTGTTCATCCAGGCGTCCATCACCGCGGCCGGCGTCTTCTGGTTCCAGGCGACGTTCTCGCCGTACGTGCGCCAGGCGTAGCCGACCCGGTCCAGCCGGTCGCCGGCGTCGCTGCCGTCGCTGCCGGTGTGCGACATGTCCCGGTGGTCCGCCTGGTCCTGGCTGTGCCGCTGGGCGGCGGTCATCAGCTTGTCGTCGATGCTCAGCGCCCCGCAGCCGGCCTTGGCGCGCTCGGCGTTGACCAGGTTCACCACCTCGCGGGCCTGGGCGCTGACCCCGCTGCTCACGGGGGCCTTCGTGCCGCCGCCGGACGGCGCGCTGCTCCGCTCGGTGCGCCGCGAGGGCGCGGTGGAGCGCGAGGGCGCCGGCGTGGGCCTGGTGGCCTTCGTGGGCGACGGGGCGGGCTTGGTGGTGGTCGGCGCGGTGCTGGGGGTGGGGGCGGTCAGCGCGTCACCGGGCGTGACCGGCAGCGCCGGGGCGGCGGCGATCGTGTCGTCGACGGCGGTCGGGTCGGTCTCCGGGCCGTCGCCGCCCAGCGCGACCGCGCCGACGCCGAGGCTCACCACCAGCGTGGCGGCTGCGGCGGCGCCACCGATCAGCACGGGGCGGGGGAAGCGGCGGTGGCGGCGGTGCCGGCCCTCGGCGGGTGTCGTCCCGGCGTCGGTGTCCTGGTGCGTCCCGAGGTCGATCGGGGCGGTCGGGGCGTCGACCGGCCAGCCGCCGGCCGCCCGCCCGTCGGCCGGGGATGCGTCCGTCCCGTACGGCCCGCCGTCCCGCAGGTCGGGGTCGGCGTGCCAGCGGACGCCCGGCTCGGCGTGCCAGGTGGCAACCGGCTCGGCCTGCCAGGTGGCGGCCGGCGCGGCGGACCCGGCCGGCCAGGTCCCGGTGGGCTCGTCCCGCCAGCGCTCGGTGGGCTCGTCCCGCCAGCGCCCGGTGGGCTCGGCGTCGGCGGCGGGTCCAGCCTGCCAGCGCTCGGTGGGCTCGTCCTGCCGGTGTGCGGCCGGCTCGGCGGGCTCGGCCTGCCAGCGGGCGGTCGGCTGGTCGCGGTGCCACTCGTCGGCGGGTCGGTCCGGGTCGTCCCCGAACAGGTAGGCCGACCTCGGCTCCGGACGGTCGGTCAGCCAGGCCGGCTCCTCGCTGCGCGGCTGCTCGGGGTGCCGGGCGGCGCCGTCCGGGTCGTTCGGGTCGGTCCAGCGGTACACGCCTCTGCCTCCAGGGGGTCGGGTGCGGGCGGAGTGACGCTACGTGGGGGGCCTGAACAGCGGCAACGTGGCTAAGGAAGAGTTAAGGGGAAGTCGGACGGCCGGGTAGGGACTTCCCGGGATCCGGGGCGTAGAGTCAGGGTGTCCGGACAGAGAGTGTCCGCGCCTTGTGGCAGCCCCCCGACAAGTGGACAGGTCGACGTGGAAATGATCTACGGCCTGCGAGAACTTGACGAAGGAGGGGGTATCGGCTCAATATATAGGTGTCGCCAGTCGCGCCCGGTCATGCCCAGAATCGCCTGGAATGACAGCCGCGTGCACATTGGGCGCGCGTTGGCCGGCCTTTCCGGCAGCGCATATCAAGGAGTCATCATGGCGAAGGCCCTGTACGGCCACGTAGGTGCGGCGCCCGATCGGCGTCTGCTCGACGAGGTCACCCGACTGCGTGCCACGGTTCGGGCACTGGAGTTCGAGATCACGCGGTTGCGTGCCGAGAACGATCGGCTCGCGGCGGCTGCGGCGGAGGCGGACGATCTGCTCCGTCTGGCCGAGCCCGCGCTGACCTGAGCTCCGGGATCGAAAAACTGAATCGCACCACGCAAAAAAGCGCGCCGACACTTCTGTGCCGGCGCGCAGTTCTGTCCGCGCCCCTTTTCGCCGGCACACCAATTCGCGATCTTGTGCGGATCTGTCGGGGACCGGCGGAAATGGTCCTCCCGACGTCGCCCGGCGTACCCCGGTGGGTCCGCCGCGCGGCGCGGCCGGGCGCCCCGGCAGGCGGGTCGCGTGCCGGGCGGCCGTCGGTCCCGGGTTAGTCTGCGGGTTCACCCAGGTCCGCGCAGCCGGCGACGGTACGGCGGCCACCGGACGAGGATCGAGAAGGTGTATCTCAAGAGCCTGACGGTGAAGGGCTTCAAGTCCTTCGCCTCCGCGACGACACTGAAGCTGGAGCCCGGGATCACCTGTGTGGTCGGCCCGAACGGCTCCGGCAAGTCCAACGTCGTCGACGCCATCGCCTGGGTGCTCGGCGAGCAGGGCGCCAAGGCGCTGCGCGGCGGCAAGATGGAGGACGTCATCTTCGCCGGCACCGCCGGCCGGGCCCCGCTGGGCCGGGCCGAGGTGACCCTGACGATCGACAACACCGACGGCGCGCTGCCGATCGAGTACACCGAGGTGTCGATCACCCGCCGGATGTTCCGCTCCGGCGAGAGCGAGTACGAGATCAACGGCGACTCCTGCCGGCTGCTCGACATCCAGGAGCTGCTGTCGGATTCCGGCATCGGCCGGGAGATGCACATCATCGTCGGGCAGGGCCGGCTCGACGGCATGCTGCACGCCAAGCCGGAGGACCGGCGGGCGTTCATCGAGGAGGCGGCCGGCGTCCTCAAGCACCGCAAGCGCAAGGAGAAGGCGCTGCGGAAGCTCGACGCGATGCAGACCAACCTCAACCGGCTCACCGACCTCACCGCCGAGCTGCGCCGCCAGCTCAAGCCGCTGGGCCGGCAGGCCGAGGTGGCCCGGCGCGCCGCCGCCATCCAGGCCAACCTGCGCGACGCCCGGCTGCGGCTGCTCGCCGACGACCTGGCCACCCTGCGCGCCACCCTCGACCGGGAGATCGCCGACGAGACGGCGGTGCGCGAGCGGCGCGAGCAGGTCGAGGCCGAGCACACCGAGGTGCAGTCCCGCCTCGCCGAGCTGGAGGCCGCCCTCGCCGAGGACGCGCCGCTGCTGGCCGCCGCGCAGGACACCTGGTACAAGCTCTCCGCCCTCTCCGAGCGGTTCCGCTCCATCGAGCAGCTCGCCCGGGAGCGGCTGCGGCACCTCAGCGCCACCCCGGACGACGAGCGCCCCGGCCGCGACCCGGACCAGTTGGAGGCCGAGGCCGAGCGGGTCCGCGAGCAGGAGGAGGAGCTGCGCGCGGCGCTCACCGACGACCAGATCCGGCTCGCCGAGGCGGTGGAGCACCGCCAGGAGTTGGAACGGCAGCTCGCCGCCGCCGAACGCGAGCTGGTCGCCGCCGCGAAGGCGATCGCCGACCGGCGGGAGGGGCTGGCCCGGCTGACCGGTCAGGTCAACTCCGCCAGGGCCCGGACCACCAGCGCGGGCGAGGAGATCGAACGGCTCGCCGCCGCGCACGCCGACGCGCTCGCCCGCGCGGAGCAGGCGCAGGCCGAGCTCGACGCGGTGGCCGAACAGTCCACCGAGGCGGACCGGGACAACGCCGACCTCGACGCCCGGCACGCCGAGGCCGCCGCCGCCCTCGAGCGGACGCAGGCCACCGTGCGGTCGCTGACCGACGCCGAGCGGTCGGCGGAGAAGGACGCCGCCACCTGGAAGGCCCGGGAGGAGGCGCTCGCCCTGGGCCTGCGCCGCAAGGACGGGGCGGGGGCGCTGCTGGCCCGCGCCGACGAGGTCCCGGGCCTGCTGGGCAGCCTGGCCGGGCTGCTCACCGTCGCCCCCGGGCAGGAGGCCGCGCTCGCCGCCGCGCTCGGCGGGCTCGCCGACGCGGTCGCGGTCAGCGGCGTCGACGAGGCCGTCGAGGCGATGCGGCTGCTGAAGATCTCCGACGCCGGTCGGGCCGGCCTGCTGGTCGGCAGCCCCGCCGGCCCGGGCATGGACGCCCACCCCGACGCGCTGCGGCCGAAGCTGCCCGACGGCGCCCGCTGGGCGCCCGACCTGGTGGAGTGCTCCCCGCAGCTTCGACCGGCGGTGCACCGGGCGCTGCGCGACGTGGTGCTGGTCGACGACCTCGCCGCCGCGGCCGAGGTGGTCGCCGGCAATCCCGAGTTGCGCGCGGTCACCCCCGACGGCGACGTGGTGGGCGCGTACGCGGCGGCCGGCGGGTCGGCCAAGGCGCCCAGCTTCATCGAGGTGCAGGCGGCGGTCGAGGAGGCCCGGTCGAACCGGCTCGCGGCCGAGCGGACCGGCGCGGAGCTGCGCGAACAGCTCGTCGACGCCCGCGCCGAGGTGGCCGCCGCGAAGGAGACCGTGCAGCACGCCGCCGCCGCCAAGCGGGAGGCGGAGAGCCACCGCAACGCCGCCGCCCGGCGGCTGGCGGAGCTGGGCGCGGCCGCCCGCTCCGCGAAGGCCGAGACCGACCGGCTCGGCGAGTCCCGGGCCCGCGCCGAAGCGGCCCGGGAACGGGACCTGCTCACCCTGGCCGAGCTGGAGGAACGGCTGCGGCTGGCCGAGGAGACCCCGGTCGACGCGGAACCCTCCACCGAGGAACGCGACCAGCTCGCCGCGATGGTGCCGCAGGCGCGACAGAACGAGATGGAGGTCCGGCTGGCGGTGCGTACGGCCGAGGAGCGGGTCTCCTCGATCGCCGGTCGCGCCGACTCGCTGCGCCGGCAGGCCACCGCCGAGCGGGCCGCGCGGGAACGCGCGGCGGCGCGGCGGGCGGCGCGCACCCGCGGCGCGGGGATCGCCCGGGCCGTGGCGGGCGGCGCCCGCGAGGCCCTCACCCGGCTGACCACCTCCATCGCCGCGGCGGAAGAGCACCGCGACGCTGTGGCGCGCGAGCGCGCCTCCCGCGAGGCCGAGCTGCAGGAGGTACGCGGCGCGGCCAAGCGGCTCGCCGCCGAGCTGGAGCGGCTGACCAGCCAGGTGCACCGGGACGAGGTGGCCCGCGCCGAGCAGCGGCTGCGCATCGAGCAGCTGGAGGCGAAGGCCGCGGAGGACTTCGGGCTGGACGTGGAGACCCTGGTCGCCGAGTACGGCCCGCACCAGCCCGTCCCGCCCACCCAGGCCGACGTGGCGGCGGCCGAGCGGGACGGCCTGCCGGTGCCCGAGCCGGTGCGCTACGAGCGGCCGGTGCAGGAGAAGCGGGCCGCCAAGGCGGAACGGGAACTGACCCTGCTCGGCAAGGTCAACCCGCTCGCGCTGGAGGAGTTCGCCGCGCTGGAGGAGCGCTACAAGTTCCTCTCGGAGCAACTGGAGGACCTCAAGGCCACCCGCCGCGACCTGCTCACCGTGGTCAAGGACGTCGACGACCGGATCCTGGAGGTCTTCGCCAGCGCGTTCGAGGACACGGCCCGGGAGTTCCAGCAGGTCTTCACCGTGCTCTTCCCCGGCGGCGAGGGCCGGCTCGTGCTCACCGACCCGGAGGACCTGCTCACCACCGGCGTCGAGGTGGAGGCCCGCCCGCCGGGTAAGAAGATCAAGCGGTTGTCGCTGCTCTCCGGCGGCGAGCGGTCGCTGACCGCGGTGGCGATGCTGGTGGCGATCTTCCGCGCCCGGCCCAGCCCGTTCTACATCATGGACGAGGTGGAGGCGGCGCTCGACGACGTCAACCTGGGCCGGCTGATCACGCTGCTGGCCCAGTTGCGGGAGAAGAGCCAGCTCATCGTCATCACGCACCAGAAGCGGACGATGGAGGTCGCCGACGCCCTGTACGGCGTGACCATGCGCAACGGGGTGACCCAGGTGATCAGCCAACGGCTCAACCGGGCCGACGGGGACGACGAGCGGCGCGGCCGCGGCGAGGAGAACGAGTAGTGGGTCGGGAACGCGCCACGGCGCTCCTGGTGGACTTCGACGGCGTCCTGCGACGCTGGGACCCGGCGGTGGCCGCCGGCGTGGAGCGGGAGTACGGCCTGTCCGAGGGCGTACTCACCGAGATCGCCATGCAGTGGGGGCGGCTCCAGCCGGTGCTCACCGGCCAGGTCAGCCACGCCGACTGGATGACCAGCGTGGCCGACGCGCTGGCCGGGCCGGCCGGCGGGCCGGAGCGCGCCCGGGCCGCGGTCGAGCAGTGGCAGCGCTACCGGGGCGAGGTGGACACCGAGGTGCTCGACTTCATCCGCAGGGTACGCGCCGGTGGCCTCCCGGTCGGCCTCGCCACCAACGCCACCGACCTGCTCGACGACGACCTGGCCGCGCTCGGCCTGGTCGGCGAGTTCGACGCGGTGGTCAACTCGTACCGGCTCGGGGTGAACAAGCCGGCCAAGGAGTACTTCCAGGCCGCCTGCCGGGCGGTGGCCACCCCGCCGGACCGGGTGCTCTTCGTCGACGACGAGGACTGGTCGGTGCGCGGCGCCCGGGTCGCCGGGCTGTCGGCGCTCCGCTGGACCGGCCGCCCCGAGGACCTGCGCTACCTGCGGGCGGCGCTGGCGTACTGAGGCGCTGCCCGGGCTCGTCCGCTCGGCCGTCGTGCGGGGCCGCCGGGCCGGCGGCGCGGGGCTCCCCGGGTGCCGGTGGGCGGCGCTGTGGCGCGGCGCCCCGGGCGGTCAGTCGCCGGTGACGCCGTCGATGCGTTCGCGGATCAGGTCGGCGTGGCCGTTGTGCCGGGCGTACTCCTCGATCATGTGCACGTAGACCCAGCGCAGGTTGAACGTCCGGCGCTTCGGGCCGACCTCCGTGAAGGTGTCGTCGAGCGAGCGGCCCGCCGCGGCGGCCCGGGCCAGCTCCACCTCCCGGTGGAACGTGGCGAGGTCGGCCTCGGCGTCGGCGGCGCTGACGTCGTGATCGGCGTCCGGGTTGTCGGGGGTGAAGTAGGGGTAGTCGACGCGCTCGCCGGCGAAGTTCTCCCGGAACCACCAGGCCTCCACCTCGGCCAGGTGCCGGACCAGCCCGAGCAGGGTCAGCCCGGAGGGCTCGACGCTCGGCGTCCGCAACTGCTCGGCGGTCAGCCCGGCGCACTTGAGCAGCAGCGTCTGCCGGTGGTAGTCCAGCCAGCCTTCCAGGATGGTGCGCTCGTCGCCGACGTACGGCTCGGGGGTCCGGGTGATCTCCGGTGCTCTCCAGGTCATGCCGGCCATCCTCGCCGGCAGGCCCGACAACCCGCGACCGCATATGCGCCGCGACCCGTCCCGGCGTCAGGACGTGTCCGGGCTCCGCGGCTCGCCGCCGCGCCGCGACGTGTCAGGGCACCACGACGACCGGCCAGCGGCCGGCCCGGACGAGGCGGGTGGCGACCGAGCCGACCAGCCGGTGCCCGGCCTGCTCGGAGGAGCCGACGACCACCAGGTCCGCCCGGAACTCGTCGGCCGCCGCACGCAGTTCGGCGTACGCGTCCCCGCACCGGCGCAGGAAGGTGACCGGCAGGCCGAGTTCCTCGGCGCCGCGCCGGCACTCCCGGCGCAGCTCGGCCGTCAGCTCGTCGTGGCAGCGCTGCACCTCCCCGGCGTCCAGGCCCGGCACGAGCGTGGTCAGCCCGGGCGCGGGGCTGACGTGGACCACCACCAGGGCGGAGCCCTGCCGGCGGGCCAGCCCGGCCGCGTACCAGCCGGCGCGCTCCGAGGTGCGGGTGCCGTCCACGCCGACCAGCACGACCCTCGGCCCGTCCGTGCCGCGCTCGTAGGGCCCCGGCCGGGTGCGCGGGCCGTACTCCTCCCGTTCCGGCGCGTCCGTGCTCATGCCAGCTCCGTCCTCTCCGGTTGCCCTAGGCAACAACAGGGCCGGGCGCAGCCCTATTCCGGCGGCCTAGAAGTACTCCTCGTTGAAGCGGCGCAGCAGCCGGGCGAAGTCCCCGACGTCCGCCGCCGACCAGGTGCCCAGGGTCTGCCGGAAGCGTTCGAGCCGACCGCCCTGCGCGGCGTCGAACCGGCGCTGCCCCTCCTCGGTCAGGCTCAGCCGCGCCGCGCGCCGGTCGGTCGGGTCCGGGTCGCGCCGGACCAGGCCCAGGCCCTCCAGCCCGTGGATCTGCCGGCTCAGCGTCCCCTTGCCGACGCCGAGCCGGGCGGCCAGGTCGGTGAGCCGGACCGAGCCGCACCGGCGCAGCCACAGCAGCAGCCCGTACGCGTCGGGCTCCAGGCCGGGGTGCACCTCCCGGGCGAGTTCCGAGGAGACGGCCCGCCCCCGGCGCAGCAGGGCGGTCAGCTCGTGCTCCACCGCCCGCATCGCCTCCGGCAGGTGCTCGTCCACGTGGTCAGGGTACGGCGGACGGTCTCAGGCGCCTGGCGCCAGCCGCTGCCGCATCACCTCGCGCAGGTGACCGTCGCTGGTGGTGCCCTCGATGGTCACCTCGGCCGCCCGCCCGGTGTGCACCAGCGTGGCGACCGCGTTGCCGAAGTAGGGGCCGGCCAGCCGCTTCCAGCGGAACGGCGGGCGGCGTACCCCGGCGGAGCGGGCGAGCGCCCGGGCGGCTCCGGCCGGCCCGGACGACCAGCCCAGCCGCATCAGCGGGCGCATCCCGGCGGGCACCTGGTTGTGGATGGGCGAGCAGGTGAGCTGGTGCACCGGGGTGACCACGCTCCGGTCGTCGAACCGGGCCCGCGCCACGTACGAGTGGTGCACGTCACCGGAGAGCACGCTGATCGACGCCGGCGGCGCGTACGCCGGCCCGGCCCCGACCCGGTCGCCGGGCTCGCCGGGGGTGCCGCTGCCGATCCGGGCGAACAGCGCGCCGAGCGCGTCGAACGAGCGGCGGAACGCGGCCCAGTGCTCCAGGTCCAGCCCCCGGCGCAGCTGCTCCGACAGGCGCCCGACCCAGCGCCGCCGCGAGTCGGCGAGCTTCTCGTTCCACGCCTCCACGTGGTGGATGCCCGGCGGCAGCAGCCAGGGCAGCGAGGCGCCCACCACGAGGTGGTCGTAGACGCCGTGGGCCCGGTCGAGGAACCACGACCACTCGCCCGGGGGCAGCATCGCCCGCTGGCCGGGCTCCAGCACCCGGCTGCACCGGTTGTCCAGCATCACCAGCCGGGTCCGGCCCAGGTCCAGCGCGTAGCTCCACTGGTACTGCACGGCCCGCCACCGCTCGGTGTCGTGGGCGAGGTCGGCCTCGGTGTCGACCCGCTGGCCGAACTCGCGCAGCACGCCGGTGGCGTCCTCCGCCGCGCTGACCTTCGCGAAGACCGGGTCGGCGGCGATCTCGTCGGGGGAGAGGTTGCCCAGGTGCTGGTAGACCCAGTAGGAGGCGAGGCCACTGGCGATCCGCTCCGCCCACCAGGGCTGGTCGCGCATGTCCGCCCGCCAGGCGGCCGAGGTGTTCCAGTCGTCGATGATCTCGTGGTCGTCGAAGATCATCACGCTCGGCACGGTGGAGAGCAGCCAGCGGATCTCCGGGTCGCGCCAGGACTCCAGGTAGAGCTTGGTGTACTCGTCGAAGCTGACCACCTGGTCGCTGGGCGCGCCCCTGGGCCGCCGGCGGCGCCGCTTCAGCAGCCGCCGCACCGTGGGGGAGGTCACGTCCGCGTAGACCTGGTCACCGAGGAGCACCAGCAGGTCGGGCAGGCCGGCCGGGTCGGGGTCGGCCACCAGCCGCCGGGCGTACGCGTCGAGCGCGTCCGGGGGCAGCCGGCGGGTGGTGGCGTGCTGGGTGGTCTCCCGGCACGATCCGAAGATCAACCGGACCGGCTGATCGAGGTCGTCGGCCGCCCGGGTGCGGATGACGCTGGGCGGGAACCCGCTCGTCGGCACCGGCCAGGCGACCTCGTCGTCGATCAGCACCTCGTAGGTGGTGGCGCTGTCGGGCGTGAGCCCCTCCACCACGACGAGCGCGTAGTGGTGGTCGTACGCGGAGAAGGTGGGCGCGGTGCCGCGGGCGCCGTCGGCCGTGCGGACGGTGACCACGGCGGGCGCGCTGGTCTCGACCCAGACGGTGGCCCGCGTGTCGACCACCCGCCGCAGCAACGGGCCGATGAGCAGGTGTGCCGCGGGCATGGTCGACCTCCAGGTAAGCGGACTTCACTTTTACTACCCGGCCGGCGGTCGCACCACTGCTGGCTGTGACCGAGCCTACCGCCGACTCCCGGACGGGCCCGCCGGGAGCGGTGGCTGGGACAGCTTCGCCGGCATCTGACAGGATTCCGGCATGACCGAATACCTCCTCATCGCACTCGCCCTGCTCGGCGTGCTGATCCTTGGCGGCATCGGGCTGGTCGTGCCGCGGCTGCGCCGGCGCCCGGAGCCGCCGCTGCCCGAGACGGAGGTCGAGACCCGGGCCGAGGAGGGTCTCGCCGGCCCGCCGGTGGCGGCCCCGGAGGCCGAAATCTCCACCGGGATCCTGGTGGAACCGCCGGTCGTGGAGGCCCCGGCCCCGGTGCTGGAGGTGCCCGAGCCGACCGCCGGGCGGCTGGTCCGGCTGCGCTCCCGGCTGTCCCGCTCGCAGAACGTCTTCGGCAAGAGCCTGCTCGGCCTGCTCAGCCGCGACCACCTCGACGAGGACACCTGGGAGGAGATCGAGGACAGCCTGATCACCGCCGACGTCGGCATCGACGCCACCCGGGAGATCGTCGACCGGCTGCGCGAGCGCACCCGGGTGCTCGGCACCCGGTCCGGCACCGAGCTGCGCGCCCTGCTCGCCGCCGAGCTGGTCAACGCCCTCGACCCGACGCTGGACCGCTCGCTGCGCACCGCGCCCAAGGACGGCGTGCCGGCGGTGCTGATGGTGGTCGGCGTCAACGGCGCCGGCAAGACCACCACCTGCGGCAAGATCGCCCGGGTGCTGGTCGCCGACGGCCGGAGCGTGATCCTCGGTGCGGCCGACACCTTCCGCGCCGCCGCCGCCGACCAGCTGGAGACCTGGGCCGGTCGCGTCGGGGCCGAGACCGTGCGTGGTCCGGAGGGGGCCGACCCGGCCAGCGTCGCCTTCGACGCGGTCAAGCGCGGCATCGACACCGGCGTGGACACGGTGCTGATCGACACGGCCGGCCGGTTGCAGAACAAGGTCGGCCTGATGGACGAGCTGGGCAAGGTCAAGCGGGTGGTGGAGAAGCACGGCCCGATCGACGAGACGATCCTGATCCTGGACGCCACCACCGGGCAGAACGGGCTGGAGCAGGCCCGGGTCTTCACCGAGGTGGTCAACGTGACCGGCGTGGTGCTCACCAAGCTCGACGGCACCGCCAAGGGCGGCATCGTGATCGCCGTGCAGCGCAAGCTGGGCATCCCGGTGAAGCTGGTCGGGCTCGGCGAGGGCAAGGACGACCTCGCCCCGTTCGACCCCGCGCAGTTCGTCGACGCGCTGCTCGGTACCGAGCCGCTCGCCCGGGACGCGTAACCTCGCAGTGACGAGCAACGATCGCGCGTACGCCGGGTGGCGCGACCCCAGCCACCCGTCGCAGCGCCTCGGGAGACCGTACGTGACTTCGCAGGAGATCCCGCTGCACGGCGGGAACGTCAGCACCGTGGTGCGGGTCGGCGACACGGTCCGGCGCAACGCCGGGCCGTGGACGCCCTCGGTGCACGCCCTGCTGCGCCACCTGGAGTACGTCGGGTTCACCGGCGCCCCCCGCGCGCTCGGCATGGACGAGCGCAACCGGGAGGTCCTGTCGTACCTGGAGGGGGAGTGCGGGGAGTACCCGCTGGCCCCGCACTGGGTCACCGACGAGGCCCTGGTGACCGTCGCCACCATGCTGCGGATGTTCCACGACGCCCAGTACGGCTTCGTGCCGCCGCCGGGGGCGGTGTGGCGCTCGTTCGGCCCGCCGCCGCCGGACACCGAGGTGATCTGCCACCACGACGCCGCCCCGCACAACGTCATCTGGCGGCCCGACGGCACCCTCGGGCTGATCGACTTCGACCTCGCCTCGCCCGGCGCCCGGATCTACGACGTGGCGTACGCGGCCTGGACGTGGGTGCCGATCTTCTCCGACCGGGACTCGATCACGCTCGGCTGGAAGCACCCCGACCGGCCGCGCCGGCTGCGCCTCTTCGCCGACGCGTACGGGCTGATCCCGCGGGACCGGCACCGGCTGATCCGGACCATCCGCAAGCGGATCGTGGACCACGTCGAGGGCATCCGCCGGATGGCCGCCGCCGGTGAGCCGGCCTTCGTCCGGATCGTGCACAAGGGGCACCTGCGCCGGCCGATGCGGGACCTGCGGCTGCTCGACTACGAGCGCAACGCCCTCGAGTACGCGCTGCGCTGACCGGTCCGTGCCGCCGAGGGCCGTTCCTGCCGGCGGTGAGGTTGTCTTCACACGTCCGAAACAAGGCGTCACCGTCCGGAAATCGACGGGTGACGCTGGGGGAAACAGGGAGCGAGCAGGCTTCCGCGCATCCGGCGTACGGGCGACGCTGCCCCGGAAGCCGGGAAGGAGGGACTTCACCTTTAGGAGGCCGGCGTGCCTGACGCACCCACGATCGATTCCGGCAACACCGTCTGGTTGCTGGTGTCGACGGCGCTCGTGCTGCTCATGACGCCCGGACTGGCGCTGTTCTACGGCGGCCTGAACCGGGCCAAGGGTGTACTGAACATGATGATGATGAGCTTCTCCGCGATCGGGCTCATCTCCGTTTTGTGGTGGTTCTACGGTTTCAGCATCGCGTTCGGCAGCGATGTCAACGGCTTTTGGGGCGACCCGGGCGCCTACCTCGGCACCAGGACCTTCCTCGCCGAGACCGACCTCTGGGGCGCGACGGCGGAGAACCCGAGCGGCATCGGCGTCCCGCTCTACGTGTTCATGGCCTTCCAGATGGTCTTCGCCGTGATCACCGTCGCGCTGATCAGCGGCGCGATCTCCGACCGGGCGAAGTTCGCCGGCTGGCTGCTGTTCGCGTTCGGCTGGGCGACGCTGGTCTACTTCCCGGTCGCGCACTGGGTGTGGGGCGGCGGCATCATCGGCGGCGACATCCACGCGCTCGACTTCGCCGGCGGCACCGCCGTGCACATCAACGCCGGCGCGGCGGCCCTGGCCCTGGCCCTGGTGCTCGGCAGGCGGCTCGGCTGGCCCCGGGAGGGCATGAAGCCGCACAACATCCCGCTCGTCGCGCTCGGCGCCGGGCTGCTCTGGTTCGGCTGGTTCGGCTTCAACGCCGGTTCCGAACTCACCGTCGACTCGGTCGCCGGCCTGGCCTTCATCAACACGCAGCTCGCCACCGCCGCCGCGGTGCTCGGCTGGATCGCCGTCGAGTGGATCAAGGACAGGAAGCCGACCCTGGTCGGCGCCTCGTCCGGCGCGGTCGCCGGCCTGGTCGCCATCACCCCGGCCTGCGGCTTCGTCGCGCCTTGGGCGGCGGTGCTGCTCGGCGTCGTCGCCGGGGCGGTCTGCGCGCTGGCGATCAGCCTCAAGTACAAGCTCGGCTACGACGACTCGCTCGACGTGGTCGGCGTGCACTTCGTCGGCGGCTGGATCGGGTCGCTCTGGCTCGGCCTGTTCGCCACCAACTCGGTCAACGGCGCGATCACCGACGTGGTCGGCGCCTCGGACGGCCTGTTCTACGGTGGTGGGGTGACCCAGCTCGGCCGGCAGGCCCTGGCCGGCCTGATCGTCACCGTCTGGTCCTTCGCGGTGGCCTGGGTGCTCGCCGTCGCGATCGAGAAGACCATCGGCTTCCGGCTCCGCGCCGAGGACGAGGTCGGCGGCATCGACATCGCCGAGCATGCCGAGAGCGGCTACGACCTGTCGCCGACCACGGGCGGCGGCAGCAGCGCCTTCGCCATGGCCGGGCTGACCGGCGCCAAGCAGACGGCGGCACCGGCCGCGCCCGCCGCGTCCCCCGCCGGGCCGGTCGACGAGCCGGTCGACGAGAAGATCGCCGGTTAACGTTCCTGTGATGGAGGGGTTGGACATGAAGCTGGTGACCGCGGTCATCAAGCCGTACCAACTGGACGCGGTGAAGGAGGCCCTGCACGCCCTCGGCGTGGCCGGCCTGACCGTCAGCGAGGTCCAGGGCTACGGCCGGCAGAAGGGGCACACCGAGGTCTACCGGGGTGCCGAGTACACGGTCGAGTTCCTGCCCAAGATCCGGGTGGAGGTGCTCACCGACGAGATCGACCTGGAGAAGATCGTCGACGCCGTCGTCGCCGCCGCCCGGACCGGCAAGATCGGCGACGGGAAGGTCTGGGTGACCTCGGTCGACGAGGTCGTCCGGGTCCGCACCGGCGAGCGCGGCCTCGACGCGCTCTGACCGGGCCACGACCGACATGACCTCGTCGACCGGGAGGAACGCGTCGGGCCACGCCGGCAACGGCGGCCCGGCCCTCCCGGTCGACGGGTTCGTCGGCGCGGACACGGGCGTGGGGGAGGCGGCCCGGGCCGCACGCGCCGACGCCCACGACCGGTGGCTGCGCGCGCTGCTGCCGGACCGGCCCGGTGTGGCGCTCGTCGCCGTCGGCGGGCTGGGACGGCGGCAGTGCGCCCCGCACGGCGACCTCGACCTCGTGCTGCTGCACGCCGGGGTGCCCGGCGTGGACGAGCTCGCCTCGACGGTCTGGTATCCCGTCTGGGACGCCGGGCTGCGGCTCGACCACTCCGTCCGCACCGTCGCCGAGGCGCTGTCGGTCGCCCGGGACGACGTGAAGGTCGCCCTCGGGCTGCTCGACGCGCGGCTGGTCGCCGGGGACGCCGGCCTCGCCGACACGCTCGTCCGGTCCGCCGTCGACCACTGGCGGCGCACCGCCGTACGGCAGCTTCCCGGGCTGCGGGAGGTCACCGCCGCCCGCTGGGAGGCCCACGGCGAGCTGGCCTTCCTGCTGGAGGGTGACCTGAAGGAGGCCGCCGGCGGGCTGCGCGACGTGGGGATCCTGCGGGCGATCGCCACCGCCGGGATCACCGACGCGCTGCGCCCCGCCGTCCGCGCCGCGCACCGGCGGCTGCTGGACACCCGGGACGCGCTGCACGTGCGGGTCGGCCGCCGGGTCGACCGGCTGGTCGCCCAGGAACGCGACGGCGTCGCCGCGCTGCTCGGGCTGCGCCAGCCCGCACCCGGCGGGCCCGACGCCCGGCTGCGCCAACCCTCGCCCGGCGCGCCCCACGCCGGGCTGCGGGCCGGAGCGGGCGCCGTGGACGGCGACGCGCTGCTGCGCCGGGTGGCCGGGGACGCCCGGACCGTCAGCCACGCCCTCGACGACGCCTTCCGTGCCGCCGACCGGCTCCGCTCCGGCCGCCGCCGGGGGGCCGACGGGCGCCCGGTGCGCCGGCCGGTGGCCCGGGACGTCGTGGAGCACGACGGCGAGCTGGTGCTGGCCCGCACCGCGATCGGCGCGCGACCCGACCCGAGCCTGTCGCTGCGGGTCGCCGCCGCCGCGGCCACCACCCGGCTGCCGATCGCCCGGGCCACCTGCGAGTGGCTGGCCGTGTACTGTCCGCCGCTGCCGGCGCCGTGGCCGGCCGAGGCCCGGGCCGCGCTCGTCACCCTGCTCGGCGCCGGTCCCGGCCTGGTGCCGGCCTGGGAGACCTGCGACCGGTACGGGCTGATCGAGGGCTGGCTGCCCGAGTGGACCCGGCTGCGCAGCCTCCCCCAGCACAACCCGGTGCACCGGTTCACCCTCGACCGGCACCTCGTGCAGACCGCGTACGAGGCGAGCCGGCACACCCGCGAGGTGGACCGTCCCGACCTGCTGCTGCTCGGCGCGCTCCTGCACGACGTCGGCAAGGGCCTGCCGGGGGACCACAGCACGGTCGGGGCTCCGCTGGCCGAGGCGGTGGCCGCCCGGATCGGCCTGCCCGAGCCCGAGGTGGCGTTGATCGGCACGCTGGTCCGGCTGCACCTGCTCCTGCCCGACGTCGCCACCCGGCGGGACCTCGCCGACCCGGTCACCATCTCCGGGGTGGCCGAGCGGGTCGGCGACACCACCACCCTGGACCTGCTGCACGTCCTGGTCCGCGCCGACGCCGCGGCCACCGGGCCGGCCGCCTGGTCGGACTGGAAGGGCCGGCTGGTCGCCGAGCTGGTCGCCCGGGTCCGCACGGCGCTGGACACCGGCGCGCTGCCCGCCCCGCCCGCCCCGGACCCGGCGCTGCTGGCGGGGCCCCTGCCGGTCGTACACCTGACGGGGGACCGGGTGGCGGTGGCCGCGGCGGACCGGCGCGGCCTGCTCGCGACGGTGGCCGGGTGCCTGGCCCTGCACCGGCTGGAGGTGATCTCCGCCGACGCCGCCACGGTCGACGGCCGGGCCCTGGTCGAGTGCCGGGTGCAGCCCCGTCACGGCCTGGCCCCCGCCCCGATCGCCCTCGGCGCCGACCTGCGCCGCGCGGTGAGCGGCGACGTCTCGGTCACCCAGCGGCTGCGCGGCCGGGCCCTGGCGGCGCGGGCCGAGGGAGCCGCGCCGCGGGTGGTCTGGCACCGGGAAGCGGCCACCGACGCCGTGTTGCTGGAGCTGCGCGCCGCCGACGCGGCGGGCCTGCTCTACCGGGTCGCCCGCGCCCTCGACGAGGCCGGCGCCCAGGTGCGCGCGGCACGCATCTCCACCCTCGGCGGGGACGTGGTGGACGCGTTCTACCTCGTCGGCGGCTGGCCGGACGACGCCACGCGCGCCCGCCTGGAGGCCGCCGTCCTCGGCGCCGTCTGAGCACGGACGCCCGGGCCGCACCACGTCGAGCCGCGTGTGCGGGGAGCCGCCCGCCCGCCGCGGCCGGCGACCGTGCGTACCCACCTGGGTCGGGCGATGGTGCAGCTGGGCGCCCGGGGCAGGGCCCAGCTGGTCGTCTCCGCGGACCGGTCGGGCTGGTCGCGGGGTGACGGCGCCGGGCGGGCCGGGGTGGTCGGGCCGCCCGGAAGCAATGGCGAGGTGGGACGGTTACCCTTGCGGGTGGCCGGCCTTGTGCGTGCCGGCCGACCTGTGCCCGCCGAAACACTGACAAACGGGATGTTCGCGTGTTTGACACCTTGAGTGACCGCCTGTCCGGGATCTTCACCAAGCTCCGCGGCAAGGGTCGGCTCACCGACGCCGACATCGACGCCACCGCGCGCGAGATCCGCCTCGCGCTGCTGGAGGCGGACGTCGCGCTGCCGGTGGTCAAGGGCTTCATCGCGAACGTCAAGGAGCGGGCGCGCGGCGCCGAGGTCTCCCAGGCGCTCAACCCCGCCCAGCAGATCATCAAGATCGTCAACGACGAGCTGGTCAACGTGCTCGGTGGCGAGGGGCGGCGGCTCCAGTTCGCCAAGCAGCCGCCGACCGTGATCATGCTGGCCGGTCTCCAGGGTTCCGGCAAGACCACCCTCGCCGGCAAGCTGGCCCGCTGGCTGAAGGCCCAGGGGCACCAGCCGCTGCTGGTCGCCGCCGACCTCCAGCGCCCCAACGCCGTCGGGCAGCTCCAGGTGCTCGGTGGCCGCGCCGGCGTCGAGGTGTACGCCCCCGAGCCCGGCAACGGCGTCGGCGACCCGGTGCAGGTCGCCCGCGCCTCGGTCGAGCACGCGAAGCGGGCGGCCCGGGACATCGTCATCGTCGACACCGCCGGCCGGCTGGGCATCGACGCCGAGATGATGCAGCAGGCCGCCGACATCCGCGACGCGGTCGACCCCGAAGAGGTCATCTTCGTCATCGACGCCATGGTCGGTCAGGACGCCGTGCGCACCGCCGAGGCGTTCCGCGACGGCGTCGGCATCACCGGTGTGGTCCTCTCCAAGCTCGACGGCGACGCCCGCGGCGGCGCCGCGCTGTCGGTCCGGGAGGTCACCGGGCAGCCGATCCTGTTCGCCTCCACCGGCGAGAAGCTGGAGGACTTCGACGTCTTCCACCCCGACCGGATGGCCAGCCGGATCCTGGGCATGGGCGACGTCCTCACTCTGATCGAGCAGGCCGAGCAGGCCTTCGACGCCGATCAGAAGGAGAAGATGACCGCCAAGCTGATGGGCGGCGAGCAGTTCACCCTGGAGGACTTCCTCGACCAGCTCATCGCGGTCCGCCGGATGGGCCCGATCGCCAACGTGCTGGCCATGATGCCGGGCATGGGGCAGATGAAGGACCAGCTCGCGGAGCTGGACGACAAGCACTTCGACCGGGTCACCGCGATCATCCGGTCGATGACGCCGGGCGAGCGCACCAACCCGAAGATCATCAACGGCTCCCGCCGGGCCCGCATCGCCAACGGCTCCGGCGTCACCGTGATGGACGTCAACCAGCTGCTCAACCGCTTCGCCGACGCGCAGAAGATGATGAAGCAGATGGGCGGCATGATGGGCCTGCCCGGCGGTCGGCGCAAGGCGACCAAGTCGCCGAAGAACAAGCGCAAGGGCACCAAGGGCGGCGGTCGGCCGCGCGCCGGGGCGGGCGCCGGGCTGCCGGGTGGCTTCCCGGGCGGCATGCCGCAGCTCCCGCCGGGGATGGACCCGAACGACCTGGCCGCCGGCCAGGGCCTGCCCCCGGGCTTCAAGCTGCCGAAGATCGACTTCAACAAGCTCGGCAAGGGCGGCGACGGCCGGCCCCGCTGAGGCGTGTCGTTGGCGGCGGGTGACGTCATCCTTGCCTAGGGTGATGTCGCCCCTGGAAGGAGGAGTCATGACCGTGGCACCCATCCTGCCCGAGCGGTCGGAATGGACGGTTGACGACCTCGGTGACCTGCCGAAGGACCTTCCGTACGAGTTGGTCAACGGAAGGTTGATCGTGCCGTCCCCCACCGCCGTGCACCAGGACCTCTGCGTGCGACTGCTGCTCGCTCTCGAGGTCAACTGCCCCGCCGACTACCTGGTCAGCATCGACCTGTCGATGCGGATCGACCGCCGCAACGAACCCCGCCCCGACGTGGTCGCGATCCGCCGCGAACACGCCGACCGGTCGCCCGTCCCCGTCGAGGACGCCCTGCTGGCCGTCGAGGTCCTCTCGCCGACCTCCACGTTCCGCGACCTCTACGACAAGGCGAAGGTCTACGCGCACGCCGGGGTGCGGACGTACTGGGTGGTCGACCCGCTGCACGAGCGGATGACCCTGACGGAATACACGCTCGGCCCCACCGGCGAGTACGAGGTGGTGACCCACACCGAGGACCTCTTCGTCACCGAGCGGCCCTGGAAGGTTTCCGTCGACCTGCCCGCGCTGACGACGCGACGGGCGGGGCTGCTCGCGCGCGACGGCGGCTGACCGCACCGGTCCACCCGGGCGGGGCCCGGCCGTGACCGGCCGGGCCCCGCTTTCCGTGCGACCGGTCAGGACACCAGGTCCGGCCGGTCGGTGACCCGCAGCGCGTTGACGATCGGCGCGCCGAAGCCCTTGTGCGTCACGAACCGCACGTTGAGCTGGCCGTCGGTCACCCGCACCGTGTACGTCCGGCTCAGCGCGGCGAAGCTGCCCACCTCACCCGCCACGTCCAGGGACGGCAGGACCTCCTGGCCCTCGAGCAGCACGTCGAAGACCCGCTTGTCCGGCGACTGCCGGCGGACTTCGGCGAATTCCAGCTCCACCGTGTAGTAGCCGTCCGCGAGCCCGTCGACGCGGTACTCGTACATCCCCTCCCGCAGGTCCGCGAAGCGGGCCGGGTCGTTGGTGCCGGTGATCGGGGTGCCGGTCGACTGCCGGCTGGAGTTGCCGAGGTAGCCCGCCCCGCCGGCGACCCAGGCCCGGTCCGGCGACCAGGTCTGACCCTCCACGTCCGCCCGCGCCGCGCCCGCCCCGGCGTCGATCGCCAGGACGTGGCTCGGTACCACCAGGGTGACCGGGACGACCAGGACCGGCTGGCGGCCGCTGGCCGAGGTGATCCGCAGCTTCGCCCGGTGGTGGGTGCCGGGGGTCAGGCCCGCGGTGCTGACCGCCACGCCGACGGTGTGCCGGCCACCGCTGGCCAGGGTGCCGGTGGCGCCGGAGAGCGCCAGCCAGCCGATGTCCTGCGGCGCGCCGTCGGCGTTCAGCTCGGTGACCGTGACGTCGGTGCCCAGCGCGCCCGTGTTGCTGAGGGCGATCTGCCGGCCCCGGGTCTGGTCGGCCGCCGCGACGACGGTCAGCTCGGTCGTCGGGGTGGCCACCCGGGCGGTGCGCAGCGCCGGCGAGCGGACCTCGGCCCCGCCGGCCGACACCGCCACCGTGCCGGCGGCCGGCTCGTAGTGCTCCTTCTCGACATCGAACTCGACCGCGCCGGTCGGGGCCTGGATCAGGTACGAGCCGTCGGCCTCGGTCGTCTCCGTGGTCGTCGCGTCGCCCGTCCGGGCGGTCACCGTGGCCCCGGCGACCGGGTGCCCGTCGTTGGCGTCGGTGACCACGCCGGAGAGCACCCCGGTGCGGGTGGTGCGGAACGCGATCGCGGTGCCGTCGGCGATCGCCTGGGCGTTGTACGAGTACTCGAAGCCCACGGTGCCGTCGACGTTCTCCAGGCCGATCGTCGCGCCGGTGCCGGTCTCCACGCCGGTGCCGTCGACGTCGGCGTACCGGTAGGTGATCGAGCCGTCCTCGCCGATGGCGGCGCTGAAGGTCAGCCGCGTCGACCGGTCGGCGAAGACCGACACGTTGCGCCACTCCACGACGAAGGTGCGGTTCGGCCTGGCGCCGGTGACGGCGGTGTAGATCCCCGAGTCGGCCTCCACGTAGAGGTCGTCCCAGAACGGGAAGAGCGCGAGGTCGGGGTTGGCGGTGTTCGGCAGGGCGGTGTTGGCGCGGCTGGTTGACGCGGTGCCGAAGCCGAGCACGCCGTTGGTGCTCACCCAGGCCTGCCGGTAGGACTTGCCGTACAGCGGCACCCGGAAGGGCAGCGTGACGGGCGCGGTCCGGTCGTCCCCGGTCAGCGGCATCAGCTCCGTGCCGCTCACGAAGGACCCCCCGGCCGCGCCGCAGGCGTACCCGAAGGCGTCGACCCGGTCGGGCAGGGTGACGTCCAGGACGGTGTCCGCGCCGACCTGCGCCGGCCGGGTCACGACGTCCGAACAGCGGTACGCGTGCGCGAAGCGGACGTCGTACACGCCCTGCGGCACGGTCACCTGGTAGCGGCCCTGCTCGTCGGCGGTGGTGGCGAGCGGGGTGCCGAGGACGGTGACGCTGGCGCCGCCGGCCGGGCCCGCCGAGGTGCGCACGGTGCCGCTGAGCGTGGCCGAGGGGGCCTGCTCGACGGTGACGTCCGCGTCGACCGTCTGGTTCTCGGTGACCGTCACCAAGGTGGTCGCCGTCAGGTAGCCGAACTTGCTCACCGAGACGGTGTACGCGCCGACCATCAGCCGGTCGAACGCGTAGGAGCCGTCGGCGGCGGTGGTGGTGGCGCGGCCCATCGGGCCGGTGACCGTCACGCTGGCCCCGGCCAGCGGTGCGCCGCCCGAGGTGACCTGGCCGCCCAGCGCGCCGAGGGCGCCCCGGGGGGTGGCGTTGACCGCCGCGTACGCGTCGAGCCGGCCCTCGCCGAAGACGTTGTTGTCGTCGACGGTGCCACCGCAGGTGAGCGCGTTGACGTCGATCGCGGTGTCGTCCAGGATGCGCCGGGTCTCGGCGATGTCACCCTGGACGGCCGGCGAGGCCGACCACATCAGCGCCACGGTCGCCGCCGTGTGCGGCGAGGCCATCGAGGTGCCGCTGAAGGACGCGTAGCCGCCCGGCACCGAGGAGCGTACGTTGGCGCCCGGCGCGGCGATGTTCGGCTTGATGTCGCTGTTCTCGCCGGTGCCCCGGCTGGAGAAGCTGGCGATCGCGTTGTTCACGTCGAACGCGCCGGAGCTGTAGCTGATCGTGTACGACCCGGGGCTGCCGGAGGTGTTGCAGCTCGGGCCGCTGTTGCCGTTGGAGAAGGCCGGGAAGATGCCGGCGGCCACCCACGACGAGACGGTCTCGGTGTACCACGGGTCGTAGGCGCTGGAGCCCCAGGAGTTGTTCACGATGTCGGGGGCGAGGTCGGGGCGCGGGTTCGCGCCGTTGAGGTCGGTGGGCGCGACGATCCACTGGCCGGAGGCGAGCAGCGACGCCCGTGAGCAGCTGCTGGTCTCGCAGCCCTTGGCGGCGATCCACCGGGCGCCCGGGGCCACGCCGATCACGTTGGCACCGTCCGAGCCGACCATCGTGCCCATGGTGTGCGTGCCGTGGTCGTTGTTGTCGCAGGGGGCGGCGGTGGGGCAGACGTCGGCCGGGTCGAACCAGTTGTAGTTGTGGTCGAGCGTGCCGTCGCCGTTGCGGCCCCGGTAGCTGGCGGCCACGGCGGGGTGGGTGACGTCGACCCCGCTGTCGATGTTGGCGACCACGACGCCCTCGCCGCGTACGCCCAGCTCGTTCCAGACCCGGGGAGCCCCGACCCGGTCGATGTTCCACTCCGCCGCGTCGGTGGCGGGAACGGTCTCGCCGGGCAGCGGCTTCGGGATGTCGACCGGGTCGTCGGCGAGGATCTCGGCCACGTCGGAGCGGACGGCCAGGTCGCCGAGCAGTTCGGCGTCGCCGGTCACCCTGATCGCGTTGACCAGCCAGAACGGGGTGAACTCGGCGCCCTCGGCGGCCAGCGCGGCACGCAGGCCCGCCTGGCTGCGCGCGGCGTGCGCGGTCTTGGTGCGGTGGACGTACGCGGCCTTGTCCGCCTTGCGCCGGAGTTTGGCCGCGCCGGTCAGGTCGGCCTTGCTGTCCAGGAAGACCCAGAAGCTGGCCTTGGTCTGGCCGGCGAGCCGGGCGGTGAGCTTCTTGTCGACCTTCTCGGCCACGGCCCGGGCCTCGGCCCGGGCGGGGTCGGGTCCGGCGGCGGCGGGTCCGCCGGCGCCGATCGGGAGGGTGAGGCCGACCGCCAGGCCGACCACTGCCATTCGCCATCGTCGTGGTGCCACTGTCCCGACGCTCCTTTTGTGAGGCGAAACCGGGTGTGCCCCCAGGTTCGGGCACTTTGGGTGCATCCTGGCGACGGAAGATCCCTTCAGCAAGACATGTGTACATAAAGAAATATGTCAATCGATCGTTCGTGCCTCTCCGTGACGAGGCAACGACGGAGTGGGACCGTCGGCGTCCGGGCCGCCCCGCCGGCCCGCCGCCCGCCGAGGTGGCCCGGCGGGACCCGGCCCGCGCCGGCCGGGGAGAATGGCCGCGGACCGCCCTTTCGCTCGCAGACGGAGGACGCATGGCCTGGCACGTACGCGGCGTGGTGCTGCCCGACGACGAGGTCCGTGACCTGTGGCTGGTCGGGGACCGGGTGACCTTCACCCCGGTACCGGACGCGGAGACCATCGCCGACGGCGGCTTCGTGCTGCCCGGCCTGATCGACGCGCACTGCCACATCGGCATCGCCCGGGGCGGCGCCCCGATCACCTCGCTCGACCAGGCCCGCGAGCTGGCCCGCACCGACCGGGACGCCGGCGTCCTCGCGATCCGCGACGCCGGGTCGCCGTACCCGTACCCCGAACTGGACGACGCCGAGGAACTGCCGCGGCTGGCCCGCGCCGGCCGGCACATCGCGCCGCCGAAGCGCTACCTGCGCGACATCGGCGTGGAGGTCGGCGCGGCGGAGGTGGCGGCGACCGTGGCCGCGCAGGCGCGCGCCGGCAACGGCTGGGTCAAGCTGGTGGGCGACTGGATCGACCGGGGCGTCGGCGACCTGGCCCCGGCCTGGGACGCCGACACGATGACCGCCGCCGTCGAGGCCGCGCACGCCGCCGGCGTCCGGGCCGCCGTGCACACCTTCTCCGAGTCGGCCGTCGAGATCATGGTGCGGGCCGGGGTGGACTCGGTGGAGCACGGCACCGGGCTGAGCCTCGACCTGATCGACGAGATGGCCCGGCGGGGCACCGCCCTGGTCCCCACGATGATCAACATTCAGACCTTCGGCGGCATCGCCGACCAGGCGCGCGCCAAGTTCCCCGGCTACGCCGACCACATGGTCGCCCTGCGCGACCGCTTCCCCGAGGTGGTGCGGGCCGCGTACGAGGCGGGGGTGCCGATCTACGTGGGCACGGACGCGGGCGGCGGCATCGACCACGGCCTCGCGGCGGAGGAGATGCTGCTGCTGCACGAGCGGGCCGGCATGTCCACGACCGACGTGCTCGCCGCCGCCTCCTGGCGGGCCCGCGAGTGGCTCGGCTTCCCCGGCCTGGTCGAGGGCGGCCTCGCGGACCTGGTCGTCTACGCCGACGACCCGCGCGCCGACCTGCGCGCCGTGCGCAGCCCCGCCCGCATCGTGCTGCGCGGTCGCGTCGTCCGCTGACCTGCCGTGCCCGCCCGCCGGCGAGCCGGCGGGCGGGTGCTCCCGCCCGGTGCCGCGCCGGTCAGCCGGTGCGGGCGCCCTGGGTGACCGCGTGCAGGAGCAGGTACACCGCCAGGTCGGCGAGGGCGGCAGCGGTCTGTGCGACCGGGGCGCCGGGCAGGACGATGTGGCTGATCACCAACCGGATGACCGAGTCCGTGGCGAAGGCGACCGCGGCCCGGTCGGCGTCCGGCAGCACGCCGTCGGCCCACTCCAGGAGCACCTCGGTGGCCTCGGTCAGGACCAGCTCCGACCGGGTGGTCAGGTAGGGCAGCAGCTCGTCGGAGCCGCCCCCGGTGCTGGTCAGGACGGCCTTGATCAACGGGTCGCCGGCCGCCTGCGTGAGGGTGTGCGAGATGGTGGCGTGCGCGGCCGCCCGGACGTCGTCGCCGTGTGCGCGCAGGAGGGCGCGCACGTCGCCGACGAACCGGTCGACCTCCCGCCGGGCGAGCGCCTCGGCCAGCCCCGCCTTGCTGCCGAACTCGTTGTAGACCGTCTGCCGGCTGACCCCGGCCGCCCGCGCGACGGCCCCCATCCGGACGGCGTCCCAACCGCTCGCGACCGTCAGCGCCCGGGCGGCATCGACGATCGCGTCCCTGGACCGGCTGCCGTTGTTCACGCTGCCATCGTGGCGTACGCCCCCGGCCCGCCGCACCCGGCCGTCCCGGCAGCTGACGACGACACCGCGCCCGATCGCGCCGTCCGGACGGCCGACGCATAGGATGTGCGGTCATGGCACGCGTGCTCACTCCCCGTGCGGAGGACTTTCCCCGCTGGTACCAGGACCTGATCGCCAAGGCGAAGCTGGCCGACAACGGCCCGGTCCGGGGGACCATGGTCATCCGACCGGCCGGCTACGCCATCTGGGAGCGGATGCAGGCCGAGATGGACGCCCGGATCAAGGCGGCGGGCGCGGAGAACGCGTACTTCCCGCTCTTCATCCCCGAGAGTTACCTCAAGCGGGAGGCCGAGCACGTCGAGGGCTTCTCGCCGGAGCTCGCGGTGGTCACCCACGGCGGCGGCAAGCAGCTCGCCGAGCCGGTCGTGGTGCGCCCCACCAGCGAGACCGTCATCGGCGAGTTCATGGCCAAGTGGATCGACTCCTACCGGGACCTGCCGCTGCTGCTCAACCAGTGGGCCAACGTGGTCCGCTGGGAGCTGCGCCCCCGGGTCTTCCTGCGCACCAGCGAGTTCCTGTGGCAGGAGGGGCACACCGCGCACGCCACCCGCTCCGACGCGCGGGCCTACGCCCGCCGGATCCTGCACGAGGCGTACGAGGACCTGATGGTCAACGTGCTCGGCATCCCGGTGGTCGTCGGCCTGAAGACGGCCCGCGAGCGCTTCGCCGGCGCGACCGCCACCTACACCTGCGAAGGCATGATGGGTGACGGCAAGGCCCTCCAGCTCGGCACCAGCCACGAGCTGGGGCAGAACTTCGCCAAGGCGTTCGACATCAGCTACTCGTCGGCCGAGGGTGGCCGGGAGCACGCCTGGACGACCTCCTGGGGCACCTCGACCCGGATGCTCGGCGGCCTGATCATGTGCCACGGCGACGACAACGGCCTGCGGGTGCCGCCGAAGCTGGCGCCGGTGCAGGCGTACGTCATGGTGGTCAAGGACGGCGAGGGCGTCGGAGAGGCGGCGGCCAAGTTGCGCGACGCGCTGCGCGACGCCGGCGTCCGGGTCGCGCTCGACGACCGCACCGACACCCCGTTCGGCCGCCGGGCCGTCGACGCCGAGCTGCGCGGCTATCCGGTACGCGTCGAGGTCGGCCCCCGCGACCTGGCCGCCGGCAACGCCGTCGTGGTCCGGCGCACCGACGGCTCGAAGTCCCCGACGGCCGTGGCCGACGTGGTCACCACCGTGCTGGCCGCCCTCGACGCCGACCAGCGGGCGCTGCACGACCAGGCCCTGGCGCACCGCCAGTCCCGCACCGTCGAGGTGTCGACCCTGGCCGAGGCGATCGAGGCGGCCGCCACCGGCTGGGCCCGGGTGCCGTGGTCGGCGGTCGGCGTCCAGGGCGAGGCGGAGGCCAACGGGCAGGGCGTCACCGTGCGCTGCCTGGTGCGCGCCGACGGCTCCGTGCCCGACACCGAGGACGAGCCGGACCTCGTCGCCATCCTGGCCCGCGCCTACTGAGGTGTGCGGAAGGGCCCTTTCCCGGCGACCTCGGTGCTGGGAAGGGCCCTTCCGCACACGCTGAGCGGGTTGCCGGCGGTCGGTGTCGGTGCCGGTAGGGTCGGGGCGTGAGATTCGAACCGGGGCGGCTGATCGTGCACCGCAACGTGCGGCGGGGCCGGATCGGCTGGGTGCGTACCGCACGGGTGGTGAGCGACGACGACCGGGGCCTGGTGCTCTGGGTGGCCCGGAACTCCCCGGTGGCGAGCGAGGTCACCGAGGCCGGGCTGGGCATGCGGGCGGTGCCGTTCGCCGAGTGGATCTCCTCGTCCTACCGCCTGGCCGCCGGCCGGTGGAACGGCCCGCCCGTGCTGAAGTTCCTGCCCACCGGGGCAAGCCACTCGGTGTGGTGGTTCCGCGATGCGCACGACCGCTTCGCCGCCTGGTACGTCAACCTGGAGGAGCCCGGGGTGCGCTGGGACGACGGCGCGCTCGCGGGGGTCGACATGGTGGACCAGGACCTCGACGTGGTCGTCCGGCCGGACCTGGGCTGGGAGTGGAAGGACGAGGACGAGTTCGTCGAGCGGCTCGCCTTCCCCACGCACTACTGGGTCCCCGACCCCGACGCCGTCCGGGCCGAGGGCAAGCGGGTGATCGCGCTGGCCGAGGCGGGGGAGTTCCCCTTCGACGGCACCTGGTGCGACTTCGCCCCGCCGCCGGAGTGGACCACTCCCGACGAGCTTCCGCCCGGCTGGGACCGCGCCCCCGTGCGCTGACCCGGCAGGGTGTGTTTTCGGTCACTTCCGTCGCTGCGCGGGTGACCCCGGGCGGTCCGGTGTGAGAGATCCGGGCCCGATCTGGCAGAATGGCTGGCTGGTATCCGGCGTGTGTCCGGCGCCCTCTAACCCGGGCACCGCGCCAGTCCACCGAGCAGTCTCCGGCCCAAACCCCACTGTGCCGGTCGGCGCTCACCCGTGCACCGCCCTCGTCAGGGCTGGTGAGATCGCAACAGGAGCGAAACAACTGTGGCCGTAAAGATCCGGCTCCTGCGGATGGGCAAGATCCGCAACCCGCAGTACCGCATCGTCGTCGCCGACTCGCGCACCAAGCGCGACGGCCGGGCGATCGAGTTCGTCGGGGTCTACCAGCCGAAGGAAGACCCTTCGGTGATCGAGGTCAAGTCGGAGCGGGTCCAGTACTGGCTGTCCGTCGGCGCCCAGCCGAGCGAGGCGGTGCAGCGGCTGCTGGAGCTGACCGGTGACTGGCAGAAGTTCAAGGGCCTGCCGGCCCCGCCGCCGCTGAAGGTCGCCGCGGAGCGGGTCGACCGCACCGCCGCGTACGAGGCCGAGGCGAAGGCCGCCGCCGGGCTGGCCGAGACCCCGGCCAAGCCGGCCAAGAAGGCCGCCAAGGCCGAGGCTCCGGCCGCCGAGGAGGCGCCGAAGACCGAGGAGCAGGCCGGTGCGGACTCCGGCGAGCAGGCCTGACATGGCACTGCGTCCGGCGTTGGAGCACCTGGTCAAGGGCATCGTCGACCACCCCGATGACGTGCGCGTCCGGCTGGTCGACAACCGTCGGGGCAAGCGGCTCGAAGTCCGCGTGCACCCGGAGGACCTCGGCACGGTGATCGGGCGGTCCGGCCGGACCGCCAAGGCGCTGCGCCAGGTGATCGGCTCCATCGGCGGGCGCGGCGTACGCGTCGACATCGTCGACTCGTACTGATGCTGCTCATCGTCGGCAGGATCGGCAAGCCGCACGGGATCCGCGGTGAGGTCACCGTGGAGGTGCGGACCGACGAGCCCGAAGCGCGCTTCGCTCCCGGTTCGGTTTTGCGTACCGAACCGGGAGCGGCGCCGCCGCAGCAGGCCGCGCCCGAGCACGGGGAGCCGTTCCGGGTTCCCGCCGAGCTGACCGTGGAAGCCGCCCGCTGGCACCAGGGACGGCTGCTGGTGGCGTTCGAGGGCGTGCTGGACCGGGACGTCGCCGAGGCGCTGCGCGGCACGCTCGTCGCGGTCGACAGCGCCGACGTCGCCCCGCCGGAGGACCCGGAGGAGTTCCACGACCACCAGCTCGTCGGGCTGGCCGTGGTCACCCCGGGCGGCGAGCGGCTGGGCGAGGTGGCCCGGATCGACCACGCCCCCGCCTCCGACCTGCTGGTGCTGCGCCGCCCCGAGGGCCGCACCGCGCTCATCCCGTTCGTCAAGGCGATCGTCCCCGAGGTTGACCTCGCCGGCGGTCGTGTCGTCGTCGACCCGCCGGCCGGTCTGCTCGACCTGTAGAGCTGCTGGAGCACCCCCGCATGCGCGTCGACATCGTGTCGATCTTCCCGGAGTACTTCGCCCCGCTGGACCTGTCGCTGATCGGCAGGGCGCGGGCGAACGGCACGCTGCGGCTGGCCGTACACGACCTGCGGAGCTGGACCCACGACGTGCACCGCACGGTCGACGACACGCCGTACGGTGGCGGGCCCGGCATGGTGATGCGGCCGGAGCCGTGGGGCGAGGCGCTCGACGCCCTCGCCCCGGCGGAGGTGGCCCCGCCCCGGCTGGTGGTGCCCGCGCCGACGGGTGCCCCCTTCACCCAGGCGATGGCGCACGAGCTGGCGGCCGAGCCGCACCTGCTCTTCGCCTGCGGCCGGTACGAGGGCATCGACCAGCGGGTGCTCGACCACGCCGCCACCCGGATGCCGGTGACCGAGGTCTCCCTCGGCGACTACGTCCTCTTCGGCGGGGAGGTGGCCGTCCTGGTGATCCTGGAGGCGGTCACCCGGCTGCTGCCCGGGGTGCTCGGCAACGCGGGCTCGCTGGACGAGGAGTCGCACGCCCACGGGCTGCTGGAGGCCCCCATGTACACCAAGCCGGCGACCTGGCGCGGGCTGGAGGTGCCGGAGGTGCTCCGCTCCGGCGACCACGGGCGGATCGCCCGCTGGCGGCGGGACCAGGCGCTGACCCGCACCGCCCGGCGCCGCCCGGACATGCTCGCCGCGCTCGACCCGGAGCGCCTGGACAAGCGGGACATCGCCGCGCTGGACGGGGCCGGATTTCAGGTGCCCCCGGGGGATGTGGCAAAGTAGGGGGGTTGCCGCAACCGGCCGCGCCGCGGACGGCTGCGAGGATCCTCGACCGAGGTCGGGCCACCGACCACACCCGGGGATCAGAATCACCCACCCGCGCACCGATTGACGGTGCGCCGTGAGCCTCACGAGGACGCAGCGATGAACATCCTGGACGCCCTTGACGCCCAGTCGAAGCGGACCGACCTCCCCGACTTCCGTGCCGGTGACACCGTCAAGGTGCACGCCCGGGTCGTCGAGGGCAACCGGTCCCGTGTCCAGATCTTCCAGGGCGTCGTCATCCGCCGCCAGGGTGACGGTCTGCGCGAGACCTTCTCGGTCCGCAAGATCAGCTTCGGTGTCGGTGTCGAGCGCACCTACCCGATCAACAGCCCGGCGATCGACCGGATCGAGGTCGTGACCCGCGGTGACGTGCGTCGCGCCAAGCTCTACTACCTGCGCGAGCTGCGGGGCAAGAAGGCCAAGATCAAGGAGAAGCGCGAGAAGCAGCCGAGCTGACCTCACGCTCGCCACGCCGCCCGAGCTGCGCGCGTGTCGTACCGACCGGACCGCACTACCCTGGTCGGTACGGGCGCAGCCGGGCGACGCCCCGCCACGAGGGCGGGGAGACGTCCACTACCGCCCGGGGGGCCTCGACGAGGCTCCCGGGCGGTAGTTGTCATATCGGCTGACCGGGGAGTGGCGTGGTGCAGACGCTGGACGAGGACGGCGGCGTCGACCCGTGGCGTCGCCGGGCGCGACGTCCCCGCCGTCAGATGCCGCTCTGGCAGGAGCTGCCGCTGCTGCTGGTCGTCGCGTTCTGCCTCGCGGTGCTGATCCGCACCTTCCTGCTCCAGGCGTTCTTCATCCCCTCCGGCTCGATGGAGGACACGCTCCTCGTCGGCGACCGGGTCCTGGTCAACAAGGTCGTCTACGACGTACGCGACCCGGTGCGGGGCGAGGTGGTCGTCTTCCGGGGCACCGACCGGTGGGCCCCACAGGTCGACGAGCAGCCGGAGCCCGGGTTCGTGGGCAAGCTCGGCCGGACGGTCGGCGACCTTGTCGGCGTCAGCCGCCCCGGCGAGAAGGACTTCATCAAGCGGGTCATCGCGCTGCCCGGTGACCGCGTCAAGTGCTGCGACGCCCAGGGCCGGGTGCTGGTCAACGGCACGCCGCTCGACGAGTCGTCGTACGTCATCCGGGACTCGCCGCTCGACATCCCGCCGAACCCCCGCGAGTGCCGGTCCCGGCGCTTCGAGGAGGTCCTGGTCCCGCCCGGGCAGATCTTCGTGATGGGCGACCACCGGCTGGTCTCCCAGGACGCCCGCTGCCAGGGGCCGGTGCCGATCGACAACGTGGTGGGCCGCGCCTTCGCGGTGGTCTGGCCGTCGTCGCGGTGGAGCACGCTGTCGGTGCCGGCCACCTTCGACGACGTCGCCGATCCGCCCGCCGTCTCCACCGGGGCTCCGCCCCCGGTGCGTCCCACGCCCGGCGGCGGGGTGGTGCTGCTCGCCCCGTTCGTGGCCGCGCTGGCCGTTCTCGCGCGTTCCGGACGGTGGCGCCCAGCCGGGCAACGTAGGCTCCATCCGTGATTGACGAGCAGACCGACAAGCCCCGCAGTTCCTTCTGGAAGGAGCTGCCCATCCTCCTGGGCGTGGCGATCCTGGTCGCGGTGCTGGTGCGAGCCTTCGTGCTGCAGACCTTCTTCATCCCCTCCCCGTCCATGGAGAACACCCTCCAGATCGACGATCGGGTGCTGGTCAACAAGCTGGTCTACGACTTCCGGTCGCCGCGCCGGGGCGAGGTGATCGTCTTCAAGGCCCCCCTTGAGTGGAGCAGCAACCCCGACGGCGAGGACTTCATCAAGCGGGTCATCGGCGTCGGCGGCGACCACGTGGTCTGCTGCGACCCGCAGGAGCGGCTGGTGATCAACGGCAAGCCGCTGGACGAGCCGTACATCTATCCGGGGGACAAGACCGCCGAGGAGTTCGACATCACCGTCCCGGAGGGACGGCTCTGGGTGATGGGCGACCACCGCGAGGCGTCGGGCGACTCGCTGGAGCACTGGCAGCAGTCCGGGCAGGACATCACGACAGCCACCATCCCCGAGGACGAGGTCGTCGGGCGGGCGTTCACCGTCTTCTGGCCGGTCAACCGGGCCACCTGGCTGAGTGTCCCGAAGGGGTTCGAGGGCATCCCCGAGCCGTAGGGGCCGCCGGGCGTGGGCGTTGTCGGCGGCGTCTGGCAGGCTGGTGCGGTGACCGACTACACCCCGCGGCGCGCGGCCCGCGTCCTGCTCGTCGACGCGGCGGGTCGGGTGCTGCTCTTCAGCGGCTCCGACCCGGCCCGTCCCGAGCACGGCCGCTGGTGGTTCACCCCCGGTGGCGGCCTGGACCCCGGCGAGACGTACGCCGAGGGCGCCGCGCGGGAGTTGGCCGAGGAGACCGGGCTGCGGCTGCCGGCCCCGGCGTTCGGCGCGCCGGTGCACCGCGACGTCACGGAGTTCCCGTTCGACGGCGTGTGGTACCGGCAGGAGCAGGAGTTCTTCCTGGTGCGGGTGGCGGATCACGAGGTCGACACCGCCGGCTTCAGCGAGATCGAGCGGGCCAGCGTCGCCGCCCACCGGTGGTGGCCGCTGGCCGAGCTGGCCGCCACCGACGAGCGCTACTACCCGCCGGACCTGCCGGCGGTGCTGAGCCGGGCGCTGGCCGAGGCGCCGGCGGCCGACGGAGGTGTGCCGTGCTGACGCCGCCGCGCACGGTGGTCCGCCGCGAGGGCGGGCTCTACGCGCTGGAGCGGGCGTTGCAGCGGCGCGGCTTCCGGCACGTCGCCGGTGCCGACGAGGCAGGCCGCGGCGCCTGCGCCGGCCCGTTGGTCGCCGCCGCCGCGATCCTGCCCGAGGGGCGCCGGGGCGAGATCGACGGGCTGGCCGACTCGAAGCTGCTCACCCCGGCCAGCCGGGAGCGGGTCTACGACGAGGTCGTCGGCCGCGCCCTGGCGTACTCCGTGGTGGTCATCCCGGCGGAGGAGGTCGACGAGCGGGGCCTGCACGTGTGCAACCTGGCGGCGATGCGCCGCGCCCTCGCCTCGCTGGCCACCCGGCCCGAGTACGTGCTGACCGACGGCTTCGGGGTGGACGGCCTCGACGTGCCGGGGCTGGCGGTGTGGAAGGGCGACCGGGTGGCCGCCTGCGTGGCGGCGGCAAGCGTGCTCGCCAAGGTGACCCGGGACCGGATCATGGTCGAGCTGGACGGGACGTTCCCCGGCTACGGGTTCGCCGAGCACAAGGGCTACATCACGCCGGAGCACAGCGCGGCGCTGCGGGAGCGGGGGCCGTGCCGGGAGCACCGGTTTTCGTACGTCAACGTGGCGGTGGTGTCCGGTCGGGACGGCGCCCCACCCAGGGCACGTCGCCCGGTGGGCGCAAGGCCGGACGAGCCGATGGAGCGCTCCGGGCCGGCAGGGGGTACCGTCGGCGTGGCGTTGGGCGAGCAGCCTCGGCCTCCGGCGTCGGTGGGGGAAGATGTGGTCATGGAAGGCGGAGTGCGATGAGCGCGGAAGATCTCGAGAAGTACGAGACCGAGATGGAGCTTCAGCTCTACCGGGAGTACCGCGACATTGTCCGCCAGTTCTCCTACGTGGTGGAGACCGAGCGCCGGTTCTACCTGGCCAACCAGGTGGACCTGCACGTGCGCAACTCCGACGGCGAGGTCTACTTCGAGGTCGAGATGCACGACGCCTGGGTGTGGGACATGTACCGTCCCGCCCGGTTCGTGAAGAACGTCCGGGTGATGACCTTCAAGGACGTCAACGTCGAGGAGCTGGAGAAGCCCGACATCTCCCTCCCCGCCGACTCCGGCTTCGGCGGCTGACCCACCGCCCACGTCCCGCCCGGTGGCCCGACCACCGGGCGCGCGCCCGGCCCCGTCGGTGCTCCCACCCGCCACGCGGCCCTCGAACTCGCCCCCGACCTGATCGTCCAGTGTGCCCGGTCTCAGTCGACGAACGCGAACATCGTCACCCCGGCCGGGAGTGGACGGGGCTCGCCCAGGAACCGGTGCACGCCCACCCCCACGCCGTCCGCCGGGCTGCTCACCGCCACCGGCACGAAGCCCTCCTGCGCGAACCACCCGCAGATGGTCGGCACGAGGTCGGGGCTGCGCCGGTGTCGGGTCCAGAACACGGTGCCGCCGGTCGCGCAGAGCGCCGCGCAGTGCCGCACCGTGGCGCGGACGTCCGCCTCGCCGACGTTGCCGAACACCCCGCAGACCAGCACCAGGTCGGCCGGGGCGAGATCCGCGTACACGTCGGTGCGCGCCGCGTCGCCGACCACCACCTCCACCGACGACAGACCCGCCGCGCGGGCGGCCGACCGGGCCACCGCCGCGTTGCGGGGGTCCATCTCCACCAACCGGGCGGTCACGTCGTCGCGGCGGGGGTGGGCCGCCAGCACGGGAATCAGGTCGCGTCCCTGCCCGGCGCAGAGGCTGACCGCCCGCAGCGGGCCGGGCGGGGCCGCGTCGAGCGCCTCCCCGACCCGCAGCCGCACCTCGGCGAGCCGGCGGGACAGCGCCGACCCCGGGTCCTCGTAATCGGCGTGCCAGGCGTACCAGTCCCGCGTCACCGGCCCAGCGTAGGCATCGGCCCCGCCGGTCGGGGGACGCCTCGTGGCGGTGGGAACGGGAGGGGCGCCGGTCGAGCCCGCAATAGCAGATCACGTCAGGTTCCGGTTGCTGTCCACAGAAGACCGTTGTCCACAGGGGTGGGTGACCGGGGTGGCGGGGCGGGACGCTCGCCGAGCAGGCTGCGCCCATGCGACCAGCAACCCGTACCGGCGTCGCCGCGCTCTGCGCCGCCCTGCTGTCCCTCGGGCCGGCCGCCGTGTCGGCCACGGGGCCGGGTCCGGCGCCGGCCGGGGCGGCGGCGGCCGTGGCACCCGGCCGTCCGGCGGCGTCCGAGGCCCCGGCGCCCGAGGCGGCGCGGTTCCGGTGGCCGCTCGACGGCGTGCCCCGTCCGGTCCGCCGGTTCGACCCGCCGCCGCAGCCGTGGCTGCCCGGCCACCGGGGCGTCGACCTGGCCGCCGCGCCGGGTGCCACCGTGCGGGCGGCCGGTGCCGGCACGGTCGTCTTCGCCGGCATGGTCGCCGGACGCCCGGTCGTCAGCGTCGGGCATGCCGACGGACTACGGACCACCTACGAGCCGGTGTCACCGGCGGTCCACCCCGGCGACCGGCTCGCCGCCGGGGCGCCGCTGGGCGCGCTGCTCGCCGGCCACCCCGGCTGCCCCGCCCCGGCCTGCCTGCACTGGGGGCTGCGGCGCGGGGCGGAGTACCTCGACCCGCTGGCGCTGCTCGGCCTCGGCCCGGTGCGGCTGCTGCCGCTCGACGGCGCCGGCACCGGCCCGTCGTCGGGCGGCCGGCGGTGGGGCGGCGGCTCAGCGCTGGGCGAGCAGCGGGGGGAGCCGCACCGAGAGGCGCTCGTACTCGTCGGCGGTGTTGTAGACCTGCGCGCACAGCCGCAGCCAGCCCCGCCCGTTCCAGGCCATGACGGCCACCTCCGTGGCGAGCCGCTCGGCGATGCGTTCCCGCAGCGCCCGCGCCGCGTCGAACGTGGTCCCCAGGCCCGCCGGCAGCGGGACGATCCGCATGGCGACCCCGGGCCCGCCGGGGTTCGGCAGGTCGGCGGGGGCCACCCCCAGCGCGTCCCCGACCACCCGCTGGCCGTACGCCACCAGTGCGGCGTTGTGCGCCCGTACCCGGTCGACGCCGAGGCTGCGCAGCGTGAACAGACCCACCGGCGCGGCCAGCCAGCCGGTGTAGTCCTGCGTCGCCGCCCACTCGACCCGACCGGGGAACCCCGACTCCTGCTCCCACGAGACGACCAGCGGCTCGATGCGCTCCCGCCACGGTGGCGCGACCACCAGCACGGCGCTGCCGCGCGGCGCGTACGCCCACTTGTGCAGGTTGCCCACCCAGAAGTCGGCGGCGATGCCACCGACCGGGGTCGGCAGCATGCCCGGGGCGTGCGCGGCGTCGACCAGGACCGGTATTCCGTGCTCCCGGGCCACCCCGACGATCGCGGCGACGGGGAAGAGCCGGGCGGTGGCCGAGGTGAGCTGGTCCACCACGAGCAGCCGGGTCCGGCCGGGGCGCAGCCCCGCGCGGACGATCTCGACGACCTCCTCGTCGGTGGCGGCCAGCGGCACCCGCAGCGCCCGGGTGACCGCCCCCGTACGGCGGCACTCGCGGGCGATGGAGAGACCGACCGCGCCGTAGCCGTGGTCGGTGGTGAGCACCTCGTCGCCGGGGCGCAGGCCGAGCGACTGGAGCACCACCGCCACGCCGGTGGTGGCGTTCGGCACCAGGGCGGTGCCGTCCGGGTCGGCGCCCAGGAATCCGGCCAAGTGGCGGCGGGTGTGCGTGATCCGGTCGACCAGCCCCTGCGTGAAGAAGCGCAGCGGGTTGGCCTCCATCTCGTCGCGCAGCCGCTGTTGGGCCCGCTGCGCCGGGATCGGGACCGCGCCGAACGAGCCGTGGTTGAGGTGGCTGACCGCCGGGTCGAGTGAGAAGAGCAGGCGGGCTGCCGCGATCGGCTCTGGCGGCTGCGGGACGCTCACCCGGTGATCGTAGCGGCCGGTGGATCTCCGGCCGGCGTTCCGCCGGGTGTCCGTGCCGGTCGACCCCGCTCGATCCCGCAGAATGGCGGATCGTGGAGACCCTCGTGGAACTGCGCTGGCCGACCGCCGCCGACGAACAGCTCCGCGCCGACGTGCACCGGGTGCTGCACGCGGTTGCCGAGCACGGTGGCGCGATCGGGTACGCGGTCCCGCCCGGCCGCGCCGAGACCGACGCCTGGCTGGACGGGGTGCTGAGCCTGGTCGGGGCCGGCGACGCCGCGCTGGTCCTCGCCGTGCTCGACTCCCGGGTCGTGGGCACCGGGCTGTGGCGGCGCGGCCCGAAGCCGATCTTCGCCCACTACGCCGACCTGGAGAAGATCACCGCGCACCCGGCCGCCCGCGGCCGAGGCATCGGCAGGCTGGTCACCGGGGCGCTCATCGACGACGCCCGCAAGGCCGGTATCGAGACCCTCGCGCTGGGCGTACGCGGCAACAACCACGGAGCCATCGAGCTCTACGAGCGGCTCGGGTTCCGCGAATGGGGCCGGCTGCCGAACGTCATCGAGGTGGGCGACGAGCGCTACGACGACGTGCGGATGTGTCTGGACCTGGGCCGGCCGCCGCACGTGCTGCTCCGCGGCTCTGCCCCGGACGGCCCGGGCTCGTCGCCGCGCCGCTCCTGAGAGTCGACGCCGGCGACGCAGCTGCCAGGCGACCACACCGGCCAGCACCCCGGCGGCCCCAGCGGCCGGGCCATCGCCGCGACGTCGGGCATGGCCGTCCGGCTCCCTCCCACCGCTCAGGCGCGGGGATGGGCCTGACGGTAGGCCGCGCGGAGCCGCTCCACCGACACGTGGGTGTAGATCTGCGTGCTCGCGAGGGACGAATGCCCCAGCAACTCCTGCACCGCCCGCAGGTCGGCACCGCCCTCCAGCAGGTGGGTCGCCGCCGAGTGCCGCAGCCCGTGCGGGCTGACCGGGGGCAACCCGGCGGCCTCGGCGTACCCGCTGACGATCCGTCGGGCCGTCGTCGGGTTGAGCCGCCCGCCGCGGGCGCCGAGCAGCAGCGCCTCCCGGGAGTGCGGCCCGGCCAGCGCGGGGCGGCCGTGCCGCAGCCACTCGTCGAGCGCCCGCTGCGCCGGCACCCCGTACGGGACCGCGCGCTCCCGGCCGCCCTTGCCGAACACCCGCACGACCCGCCGCGCGTGGTCGACGTCGGCGATGTCGAGGCCGCACGCCTCGCTGATCCGTACGCCCGTGCCGTAGAGCAGCTCCAGCAGCGCCCTGTCCCGCAGCACCACGGCCTCGGCGGTACCGTCCGCCGTGGCCCCCTCCGCCGTGGCCCCGCTCGCGGCGTCGGCCCTGGCGGTGCCGCCCGCCGTGTGCGCCGCCGCGTCCCCGTCCGCCGTGTGCGCCGCCGGGTCTCCGTCCGTCGTGTCCGTCTCCGTCGGCCCGGAAGCACTGTCCGGAGCGGTGAGGCGTCCGCCCGGCGCCAGGACTCGGGGCCGTGACCCGGCGACGGTGTCCAGCGGCGTCGGCGCGCCCGGGGCGGACCGGCCGGGCGCCTCGACCAGCGCGGCGGCCTGGTCGGCGCGGAGCACGGTCGGCAGGTCCCGGTGGGCGCGGGGGCTGGCCAGCGCACCCGCCACGTCGGTGGAAAGGAGCCCGCAGCGGTGCGCCCAGGCGCTGAACGCCCGCGCCGAGGCCGCCCGGCGGGCGAGCGACGTCCGCGCGGCGCCCATCGTCCGCTGCTTCGCCAGCCAGCTGCGCAGCACCGTCAGGTCCAGTTCCGCCAGTTCGGCGCAGCCCATCCGGCGCGCGTGGTCCAGCAGCGACACCACGTCGCCGACGTACGCCCGGACCGTGTGCGCGGACCGGTTGCGCACCCCGGCCAGGTGCCCGGCGAAGTCGTCCACCGCCTCGCGCATCGCCGACGGGAGCGCCTCGTGCGTCGCCCGGGTGCCGGCCGGCTCCCGGCTCACCGCGACGCCCCGCTTCGCCGCCACCGTGGGCACCCCCGGCGAACAGTTCCGCTCCCCGTGGCCGGCCGCCGGCATCGTGGGCGGCGCGGTCGGCGGGGCCCGACCCTCGTGCAGGCCGGCGGTGGTGGATCCTCTGGCACAGCGCCAGCCTACGGTCGGCGGGACCCGACGACCACGCGCCCGGTCCACCCGCCCCGGCCGGGCGCCGGGCTGCGGGGCGGGTGTGCGACCGGCCGGATCGACCGGGGCGGGACGGCTCCGAGGTCGGGATGACGGGGCGGGACGGGTCCGAGGCCGGGGCGGGTGCCGGCGCGGCCCCACGGGCAGAAGCTCTCCCACCTGTGCGGGCGGGGTGATGGATTACCGCGGCCGGTGCGCGCAGACTTGTCGTACCAACGGGTGAGCGCAGGTCGTCGTCGCCACGCGACGGACGGTGCTCGACGAAGGGGGACCGGGCATGGGGGTCGACGTCGTCCTCTACCGGGTGGTCGGGGCGCGCTCGGGCCGGCGCCGCCTCGTGCCGGCCGAGGTGCTGCCCGATCCCGACGACGTGCTGCTGGATCTCGTCGAGCGGGTCCGTGGCACCGGGCGTACCCCGATGCTGGACCGGGTCGACCCCGTCGGTCAGCTGGTGGTCCCCGCCGACCAGGCAGCGCAGCTCCTCGCCGAACTGCGTTGCCTCGCCGAGGTGGCCCGGACGACGCCCGAGGTGACGCACGTGCGCCGCCTGGACCTGCTGGCGCGGCACTGCCGGCCGGACCGCGAGATGGAGATCCGCTTCGAGGGGGACTGACCGGGCTGGCGGCCCGCTCAGCATCGGGCCTCCTCGCCCGTCCGCCCGCCTGCGTGCGGCGGCTGGTCGTGACCGCGCCGCCCCCGGCCGGCCCGACCCGCGCCGGCCGGCGGCGCGAGGGCGTATCCGTCCGCGCGGTGGACCACCAGGGCCAGCTCCTCCAGCATCGACAGTTTCCGCAGGGCGGTGCGGACGGCGACGCCGGCCCGGGCGGCGAGGACGTCCACCCCCACGGCGCCCCGGCGGGGCAGCGCCTCGACGATCGACCGGGCGTCGTCGTCGAGCTGGTCGACCGGCCGCTGCGGGCCGCGCGGCACCGGCGCCAGCTCGCCGATCCGCCCGACCTCCTCCAGCACCTGGGCGACCCCGGTGACCAGCCGGGCCTTCGGGTGCTCGCGCAGCAGCTCGTGCGTGCCCACCGACATCGCCGACGTGACCGGGCCCGGCACCACCATCCCCGGTTTCGTCAGGGCGAGTGCCCGGTGCGTGGTCTGGGTGGCGCCGCTGCGCGCCGCCGCCTCCACCAGCACGGTGCCGAGGGTCCCCGCCGCGATCACCCGGTTGCGGATGAGGAACCGGGGACGCAGCGGGTCGGCCCCCGGGATCCACTCGCTGACCAGCAGCCCGGTGTCGGCGATCCGGTCGAACAGTGCCGCGTTGCCCATCGGGTAGGGACGGTCCACGCCACAGGCGAGCACGGCCACCGTGATGCCCCCGGCGTTGAGCGCGCCCCGGTGGGCCGCCGCGTCGATGCCGAAGGCGCCACCGGAGACGACGGTCCAGTCCCGGTCGGCGAGCCCGTAGCCGAGTTCGGTGGCGACGTGCGTGCCGTACCCGGTGGCCGCCCGGGCGCCGACGACCGCGACGGAGCGGTCGAGCGCCTCCGCGAGCGGCCACGAGCCGCGTACCCAGAAGCAGAGCGGCGGCGCGGTCTCGGTGTCCACCCGGCGGTACGCGCCGGGCAGCCGCAGCCCGCGCAACTGGTCGACCCGGTCGGGCCACTCGTCGTCGCCGGGGACGACGATCCGGGCCCCGAGCCGGTCCCCGCGGGCCAGCGCCTCGGCCGCGACTGCCCGGGCGTCCCCGGCGGCGGTGCGCGCCGCCACCGTCGCCCGCAACGTCTCGTCCGGCGCGCCCCCGTCGAGCAGCAGGTCGAGTGTGGCCGCTGGGCCGAGCCGGTCGACCAGCCGGTGCACCGACCGGGTGCCCGGCTCGGCGAGCCAGGTCAGCGCCACCCGGGCCAGCGTCTCCTCGTCGGTGCTCACGTGCCGTCCCCCGTTCGCAGTTGAATGGCCTCCCGGACGTCCTCCCGGTCGGGCCGGTCCCGGCCGTCGAGGTCCGCGATCGTCCAGGCCAGGCGGATGATCCGGTCGAAGCCCCGGGCGGAGAGCGACCCCGAGTCCAGTCGTGCCCGCAGCTCGGCGGTGTCGGGCCCGGGCAGTCGCCAGGGCGGTCGACGCAGGTACGGCCCGGGTATCTCCGCGTTGAGCCGGCGGCCGAGGACCGCCCAGCGTGCGGCCGCGGCCTCCCGGGCGGCTGCCACCCGCCGGGCGACGGTGGCCGACGACTCGCTGTCCACGGTGGCCTCCATCAGCTCCGCCGCCCGGACGGGTGGCAGCTTCACCTGCACGTCGATCCGGTCCAGCAGGGGACCGGACAGCCGGCTGAGATAGCGCCGGCGGGCCTGCGGCGGGCACTCGCAGTAGGCGTCCCCGGCCGGCTTGGCGCACGGGCACGGGTTGGCCGCCAGCACGAGTTGCGTACGGGCCGGGTACTCGGCGCCGCCGCGGCTGCGGGCCAGCCGGACCCGGCCGTTCTCCAGCGGCTGGCGCAGCGCCTCCAGCGCGCCCCGGCTGAACTCGGGCGCCTCGTCGAGGAAGAGCACCCCGCGGTGGGCGAGCGAGATCGCGCCGGGACGCGCCAGCCCCGGACCGCCGCCGACCAGGGACGGCACCGTCGCCGTGTGGTGCGGAGCCTGGAACGGCGGGCGGCGCAGCAACCGGCCGCCCGGCGGGAGCAGCCCGGCGATCGAGTGCAGGGCGGTGACCTCCAGCGCGGCCTCGTCGTCCAGCTCGGGCAGGATCGACGGGAGGCGCTCGGCGAGCATGGTCTTGCCGGCGCCCGGCGGCCCGAGCAGCGCCAGGTGGTGCCCGCCCGCCGCGGCCACCTCCAGCGCCCGCCGGCCCAGCCCCTGCCCGGCGACCTCGGCCAGGTCGGGCCCGTCGCCGGCCGGTGCCGGGCCGCCCGCCTCCGGCTCGATCAGGGGCGTGCCGTCACGGACGAAGCTGACCAGCCGGTGCAGCGTGTCGACCGCCCGGACCCGGACCCCGGGGACGACCGCCGCCTCGGCGGCGTTGTCGGCCGGGACGATCACCCGCTCGACGCCGGCCCGGGCGGCCGCGGCGACCATCGGTAGTACGCCGCGCACCGGTCGGACGGTGCCGTCGAGACCCAACTCGCCGAGGACCGCCACGCGCTCCAGCGGCAGCAGCGGCAGCTCGCCCGAGCCGCCCAGCAGGGCCACCGCGATCGCCAGATCGAACGCCGAGCCGAACTTGGGCAGGTCGGCGGGCAGCAGGTTGAGCGTGATCCGGCGGTTGGGCCACCGCTGCCCGGAGTTGACCACCGCCGCGCGGACCCGGTCCCGAGCCTCGTGCAGGGCGGTGTCCGGCAGCCCCGAGATGACGACGGCCGGCAGACCGGCCGCCAGGTCGGCCTCGACCTCCACCAGGTGCCCGGTGACGCCGACCAGGCCCACGCAGAGCACCTTCGCGTAGCTCACGCCGCCACCCGCCCCAGGCCATCGGAGATCCGTCCGCTGCGTCCGGCCATCTCAGAACGCGCCCTTGAGGTGCTCGACCCGGGCGGCGCCGGCGCCGGTGAGGCGTACCGAGATCACGTCGAAGCGCACCTCGTCCGCGGTGGTGCCGGTGTCGGCCAGCCACCGGGCGGCGAGCCCGCGCAACCGGCGGGCCTTGGCCGGTACGACGGCCTCGGCCGGCGGGCCGAACTCGTCCGAGCGGCGGGTCTTCACCTCGCAGAAGGCGAGCACCGGCCCGTCCCAGGCGATGATGTCGATCTCCCCGGCCGGGCAGCGCCAATTCCGGGCGACGGGGCGCAGCCCCGCCCCGATCAGGTGCCGGACGGCGCACCGCTCGCCGTACGCGCCGACCGCCTGGTTCCGCTTCGTCATGCCCGGCACCGTGCCCGGCCCGGGCGGCCTCCGCCGCCCCACGTCGCCGACCTGTGGACAGGCGGACGGGCTGTGGACGAGCGGACGATCATGTTCGTGCTGTGCTATGTGGACCGCCGTGGGCGCGGCCGGTCCGAGGAGTTCGTGCTGCCGCGGGCGGGCCGGCCCACGCCGCCCCAGCGGCGGTGGTACCGAGGCGGTCGGCGGGGAACCCTCGGACACCCGGCCGTCCGCTAGCGTGCGACGGATGAGCGTCGACTGGCGGAGCGACCGGGTCCGCGCGGCCCTGCGTGGCGCGAATCCCACCGTCCTCCGCCGGCTCTCCGCCGGGTTCGCCGTGATCGGCGACAACCAGCACCTCCCGGGATACTGCGTGCTGATCACGGACGACCCGTCGGTCGACCGGTTGACCAACCTGCCCAGGGGCCGGCGACTGGCGTTCCTGGCGGACATGGACCTGCTCGGCGAGGCGGTGGCCCGGGTCTGCGCCCGGCGGGACCCGGGCTTCCGGCGGATCAACTACGAGATCCTCGGCAACCTCGACGCCTTCCTGCACGCGCACGTGCGCCCCGGTACGACTGGGAGCCGGCCGAGCTGCGGCAGGGACCGGTCTACTGCTATCCGACGCAGGTGTGGCGCGATCCGGCGTACGCCCTCGGGCCCGCACACGGCGAGCTGCGCGCGCAGCTCGCCGCGGAGCTGGACCGGCTCGCGGATCCCCGCCCCTGACCGCCGTCGCGCTGCCCTGGACCGTCGTCCCGCGGAGGCCGGCCGCTCGGCCGCCGTGGGTGTCCGAGGGGCGAATGGCGCCTGTGGAGCCGGTCGCATACGGTGCCGGACGTGGACGGACGACGGAGCTTTGCCGAAGATCAGGAGTCGCGCTGGTATCCCGCAGACCGCGACCGTGGCTACGGGGAGCCGGACTGGCGCGGACCGGCCGAGACCCGGCACCGGGACGACGACCTGAGCACCCCCGAGCAGCGCCGCGGCGCAGAGGACGGCCGGCACGGCGAGGCCGCGACCGGCCGGCGCGGTGAGCCGGGCCGCTTCGGTACGACGAATGAGCCCGCCTCCGGACGCTTCGGCGCCGTCGATGCCGACCGGGCCCGCTTCGGCGGCCCGGAGGACTCGGGTCGCTTCGCAGTGACCAACCCGGATTCCGGTCGTTTCGCGGCGGTAGAGCCGGACTCGGGTCGTTTCGCGGCGGTCGAGCCGGACTCGGGTCGCTTTGCGGCGGTCGAGCCGGATTCCGGTCGTTTCGCGGCGGTAGAGCCGGACTCGGGTCGCTTCGCGGCGGTCGAGCCGGACTCCGGCCGGTTCGCGGCGGTAGAGCCGGCGTCCGGGCGGTTCGGCGGCGCCGAGAGCGACTTGGGACGGTTCGTCGCGGTGCCGTCGCTCGGGGACGACCGGGCGGAGACCGAGGGATACCGGGCGAGTCGCGCCCGGCGCGCCGAGCCGGACCCGGAGGTCTCCGGCGAGCTGCCGGCCGACCGGCCGGGTCGACGCGCGGCGCGGGAGGCGAGGGAGGCGCGGGACGCGGTCTCGACGTCGGGCGTCGACGCGCTGGCCGGTGCGGGCCCGGTCGAGCGGGCCGACGAGCCGACCCGCCCGGCCCCGCTGGGCGGCTATCCGATCGTCGAGCCCCACCGGGGTGCCGAGTCCGCGAGCCCGCCGGAGTCGCCGGTCGTCGCGCCCCAGCCGGCGGTCGGGACGCCGAACCCGCTGGAGATGCCGACCGGACCGATGCCGCCGATCGGCCCCCGTGGCGACATGCCGCCCGGGGAGGTGCCGGTCTATCCGCCGGTGGTCGGCCCGCACCCGTCCCCGCCGGCGAGCGACGGGGTCTACCGGACCCGCCGGCCCGCGCTGGCAGCGCTCTTCACCCTGCTGGTCGCGGTGTTCGAGGTCCCCGCGCTGCGGGTGCTGCTCGGCGGCGTGACCGGCGACCCGGTCTCGGCCGCCGACGTCGTGGCGGGCACCTTCCTGGTCTGCGGCCTGCCGATCTTCGCGATCGGCCTGTACGGGCTGCGTACCGGCGGGTTGTCGCTGGCGGAGGGGGGCCGGGGCTGGCTGCGCCCGCCGACGGCCTACCTGACCGTGGGTCTGGTGTTGTTCGTCGCCGCCGCCCTCGCGGTCGGCTGACGCCGGCCCGAGCCGGCGATCCGCGCTGCGGGACACGCCGTCGCGGGTGAGCATCTCGCCGAGTCCGGCGGGTTCCCACCCCACGGCCTGACGCCGGCCTGAGCTGCGGTCGCCCGGCGGGCGCCGGCGATGAGGGTTCGGCGGTCGCCGCCGCCCCGACCCACCTCGGCCCCCGCGACGTGGGCCTGCCGTGCCGGAAATGGGCGTTCTGACCCCTTCCCGCCACCCGCAGCGGCGGCGGCGGAGAAGGGGCGTACACTGGTCGACTGGCGACCGCCTCGTGCGGTCGACCTCGCGCGCCCTCTCCACGAGTCGTCGTGGGGCGACGGCCTCCCTGGTCCCGATCTTGGTCGGGCCCGTCATGGCCGGCGACCGGGCGCCAGGACGCCCGGCCGCCGGCCGGGCGGGACAACCAGGGACGCAAGGAGTACCCCACCATGGCCGTCGTGACCATGCGCCAGCTGCTGGAGAGCGGTGTCCACTTCGGGCACCAGACCCGGCGCTGGAACCCGAAGATGAAGCGCTTCATCTTCACCGAGCGCAACGGTATCTACATCATCGACCTGCGCCAGACCCTCGACTACATCGAGAAGGCCTACGACTTCGTGCGCGGGACCGTCGCCGAGGGTGGCAGCATCCTCTTCGTCGGCACCAAGAAGCAGGCCCAGGAGGCCATCGCCGAGCAGGCGACCCGGGTCGGCCAGCCGTACGTCAACCACCGCTGGCTCGGCGGCATGCTGACCAACTTCCAGACGGTGTACAAGCGGCTGCAGCGGATGAAGGAGCTGGAGGCCCTGGGTGACCTGAGCGGCACGGCCGCCGGGTACACCAAGAAGGAGACCCTGCAGCTCTCCCGCGAGAAGGACAAGCTGACCCGCACCCTCGGCGGTCTGCGGGACATGCAGAAGCTCCCGGCCGCGATCTGGGTGGTCGACACCAAGAAGGAGCACATCGCCGTCGACGAGGCCCGCAAGCTGGGCATCCCGGTGATCGCGGTGCTCGACACCAACTGCGACCCGGACGAGGTCGACTTCCCGATCCCGGGCAACGACGACGCGATCCGCTCGGCGGAGCTGCTGACCAAGGTCGTGGCCGCCGCCGTCGCCGACGGCCTGATCGCCCGCTCCGGCCGTCGTCGGGGCACCGACGAGAAGCCGGAGCCGGGTGTGGCCTCCGACGAGCCGCTGGCCGAGTGGGAGCGCGAGCTGCTCGAGGAGCCGAAGAAGGCCGACGAGCAGCAGGGGCAGCCGGCCGAGCAGCCGGCGACCGCCGCCGCGGAGTGACCGCGCCGCCGCTTCCCCGCCGTCCGTTTTTTCGGACGGCGGGGAGCGGCCGGTACGCCGGGCACGTCGCGCCCGGATCCGGGTAACCGGCACCAGGACCAACCCACCCGCAGTCTCAACACCGAAGAGAGAGCCATGTCCAACTTCACCGCCGCGGACGTCAAGAAGCTCCGCGACCTGACCGGCGCCGGCATGATGGACTGCAAGAAGGCGCTGACCGAGGCCGAGGGCGACTTCGACAAGGCCGTCGAGATCCTGCGCGTCAAGGGCGCCAAGGACGTCGGCAAGCGGGCCGGCCGCACGGCCGCCAACGGTCTGATCGCCCACTCCGGCCAGGCGCTGCTCGAGCTCAACTGCGAGACCGACTTCGTCGCCAAGACCGACGCCTTCATCGAGCTGGCCCAGCGGCTGGTCGAGCACGGCGAGCGCAGCGGCGTCGGCACCGCCGAGGAGCTGCTCGCCACCGAGCTGGACGGCAAGGCCGTCGCCGACCTGGTCCAGGAGCAGTCCGCCAAGATCGGCGAGAAGCTGGTCCTCAACCGGTTCGCCAAGCTCGACGGCACCACCGCCGTCTACCTGCACCGCAAGAGCCAGGACCTGCCCCCGGCGGTCGGCGTGCTCGTGCAGTACACGGGCAAGACCGACGAGGCCGGCGACGCCGACGCGCGTGCCGTCGCCATGCAGATCGCCGCGATGCGGCCGAAGTACCTCACCCGTGACGAGGTGCCGGCCGACGTCGTCGAGTCCGAGCGGCGCATCGCCGAGCAGACCGCCCGCGAGGAGAACAAGCCCGAGGCGGCCCTGCCGAAGATCGTCGAGGGTCGGGTGAACGCCTTCTTCAAGGACTACGTCCTGATCGAGCAGGCGTCGGTCGCCGACAACAAGAAGACGGTGAAGCAGATGCTGACCGAGGCCGGCATCGAGGTCACCCGTTTCGTGCGGTTCGAGGTCGGCCAGGCCTGAGCCGCCCCGGGGCGCGTCGTGCGTCCGCGGGAAGGGTAAACGTCGACGAGGAGGCCGCCGGTGTACGTGACAGGCACCGCGGCCTCCTTGTCACATAGGGTCGGCTACGGCAGTTTTGCGGTACGCGGCGTACGGGACGTGCGCATGGGGAAGGGCGGGGCGGATGACGCAGGTTGTGAGTAACCGGAGTCTGGCGGCGGACGATCCGACGGCGCCGCCCCCCGGCCGGGCCCGACGGGTGGTGCTGAAGCTCTCCGGCGAGGTGTTCGGCGGGGGCGCGGTCGGCGTGGACCCGGACGTGGTGCAGGCCGTCGCCCGGCAGATCGCCACCGTGGTGCGCCGCGGTGTGCAGGTCTCGGTGGTGGTCGGCGGCGGCAACTTCTTCCGGGGCGCCGAGCTGCAGAAGCGCGGCATGGACCGGGCCCGTGCCGACTACATGGGCATGCTCGGCACCGTGATGAACTGCCTCGCGCTGCAGGACTTCCTGGAGAAGGAGGGCGTCGAGACGCGCGTGCAGAGCGCGATCACGATGGCCCAGGTCGCCGAGCCCTACATCCCGCTGCGCGCCATCCGGCACCTGGAGAAGGGGCGCGTGGTGATCTTCGGCGCGGGCGCCGGCATGCCGTACTTCTCCACCGACACGGTGGCCGCCCAGCGCGCCCTGGAGATCCGCGCCGACGTGGTGCTGATGAGCAAGAACGGCGTGGACGGCGTCTACACCGCCGACCCGCGGGTCGACCCGACCGCCAGCAAGTTCGACTCGATCACCTTCTCCGAGGTGCTGCGCCGCAACCTGCGGGTCGCGGACGCCGCCGCGTTCAGCCTGTGCATGGAGAACGGCCTGCCGATGCTGGTCTTCGGCGCGCAGGGCGACGACACCATCATCCGGGCCGTGGGTGGCGAAAAGATCGGCACCCTGATCACCGCCTGAGCGGGTCTCGCGACCGCGTTCAGCGGTTCCTCCGACACCACAAGCCACGACGAGCACAAGAAGGAGGCGAGGAGACCGGTGATCGACGACACCCTCCTCGAGGCCGAGGAGAAGATGGAGCGTGCCATCGAGCACGCCAAGGAGGAGTTCGGCGCGATCCGCACCGGTCGCGCCAACGCCGCCATGTTCTCCAAGATCATCATTGACTACTACGGCAGCCCCACCCCGCTGCCCCAGATGGCGTCCATCGGCGTGCCCGAGCCGCGCATGGTGATCATCAAGCCGTACGACAACTCGCAGATCAACGCCATGGAGAAGGCGATCCGCGACTCCGACCTCGGCGCGAACCCGAACAACGAGGGCAACCAGCTCCGCATCCTGCTCCCGCAGATGACCGAGGAGCGCCGCCGCGACATGATCAAGGTCGCCCGGCACAAGGGTGAGGAGGCCAAGGTGGCCATCCGCAACATCCGCCGCAAGGGCAAGGAGGAGCTCGACCGGCTCGTCAAGGACGGCGAGGTCGGCGAGGACGACGGCCGGCGCGCGGAGAAGGAGCTCGACGACCTGACCCAGCGCTACGTCGCCGCCGTCGACGAGCTGGTGAAGCACAAGGAGAACGAGCTCCTCGAGGTCTGAGGCCGTACGCCGGTCACCACCGGCGACGACGACACCGTGGCACCGGCGCCGCCGCCCGCACCGGGCAGCGGGGTCCGGTGCCACCGTCGTTGCGCCCGCCGCCCCCGGGGACGGGCGCGGGACACGGTCCGGCGTGGGGACACGACGGGTGCAGTAGGCTCGGCACGATTCCCGGCCACCCTGCGGTGAACGGTGGGGATCGGCCGGCCGTCGGGCGGGTCAACCGGACGGAACAGTCGCGCGGGTAGGGGAATGGTTGTGGTTGTGCGTCATGCGGTGGATCTCGTGCCGGGCCCGTTCGGCGCGTGATGTCCCACCTCGACCCCTACGGCAGCGCCGAGCCCCGCGGCTGGGACCGCCCCGACCGCCCCGCCCCCGCCCTGCCCTGGCCGGAGCCCGAGACGGAGCCCGGCCAGTGGCACCGCCGGCCCGGCGTCGCCCCTGACGCGTACGCCGAGCCGCACACCCGCCTCCGACCGCAGGTCGACGCCCACTCCGAGCCGGGAAGCGCGGACGGTGCCCCGTACGACCACCCGGCCGGGGCGAACGGTCACCACCCGGACGACTCCGAGTACCCGACGACCCAACTGGAACCGGTGCGGGACGCCGAGCCGGAGCCGGAGCCCGCGCGGGCCCCGGGCCGGCGGCAGCGCGGCCGACGCCGGGCCAGCGCCGACCGGCCCCCGACGCAGCAGCCCGCATCGAGCCGGGCTGGGCGCAACCTGCCGGCCGCCATCGGGGTCGGCGTGGCCCTCGGCGCCCTGATCGTGGTCCCGCTGTTCTTCTACCGGCCCGCCTTCCTGGTGGTGGTGGCCGGCGCCGTCGCGGTCGGCAGCTGGGAGATGGCCCGGGCGGTGCGCCGCAGCGGTGCCCACCCGCCGCTGGTGCCCCTGATCGCCGGCGGGGTGCTCACCGTCGGGCTGGCCTGGTTCGCCGGTCCCGACGCGCTCAGCCTCGGTCTGCTGGTCACCGTGCTCGGGACGATGGTCTGGCGGCTCGGCGACGGGCCGCGCGGCTTCCAGCGTGACCTGACCGCCGCCACCCTGATCGCCGTGTACGTGCCGTTCCTCGGCGGGTTCGCCGCGCTGCTGGCGGCGGCGCCGGACGACGGCCACCTGCGGGTGCTGGTGACCCTGGTCGCGGTGGTGCTCTCCGACACCGGCGGGTACGCCGCCGGCGTCAGCTTCGGCAAGCACCCGATGGCTCCCTCGGTGAGCCCGAAGAAGTCCTGGGAGGGCTTCGCCGGCTCGGTCACCGCCGCGGCGCTGGGCAGCGCCCTGCTGATCTGGCTGCTCTTCGACGTGGCCCCGTGGTGGGGCGCGCTCTTCGGGCTGGCGGTCTCCGGTGCGGCCGTCCTCGGTGACCTCGCCGAATCCATGATCAAGCGGGACCTCGGGGTCAAGGACATGAGCAACCTGCTCCCCGGGCACGGCGGCCTGATGGACCGGCTCGACTCGATCCTCTTCGCGCTGCCGACCGCGTACCTGTTGCTGGCGGTCTTCGTCCCGGTGCTGGAGTGAGGCGTGAATCACCGGCCGTCGCGGGCCCCGGCCGGGCGGTGGGGGTCGATTCGGCACCTCCGGACAGGTGCGTCGGCCGTCCGGCGTGACAGACTGGACCCGCCATGACGAGCCTGCCCCTGATCCCCGCAGACCCCGACGCCCCCGGGCGCCGGCCCGCGATGCCTCCCCGTCACCTCGCCGACCTCGACCTCGCCGGCCGCCGCGCGCTGGTCGCCGAGCTGGGGGAGCCGGCGTTCCGCGCCAAGCAGGTCTCCACCCACTACTTCGGCCGCCTCGTGCGCGATCCGGCGCAGATGACAGACCTCCCGGCCGCCGCCCGGGACCGGCTCGCCGACCAGCTCCTGCCGCGCCTGCTCACCCCGGTCCGCGAGCTGGCCTGCGACGACGGCGCGACCCGCAAGGCGCTCTGGCGGCTGCACGACGGCTCGCTGGTGGAGAGCGTGCTGATGGGCTACCCGGACCGGGTCACCGTCTGCATCTCCAGCCAGGCCGGCTGCGGCATGGCCTGCCCGTTCTGCGCCACCGGCCAGGCCGGGCTGACCCGCAACCTGTCCACCGCGGAGATCGTCGACCAGGCGGTCTACCTGGCCGGCGTGGCCGCCTCCGGCGCGGTGGCGGGATCACCGCCCCGCCTGTCGCACGTCGTCTTCATGGGCATGGGCGAGCCGCTGGCCAACTACTCCCGGGTGATCGCGGCGATCCGCCGGCTCGTCGCTCCGGCGCCGGAGGGGCTGGGGCTGTCGCAGCGCCACATCACCGTCTCCACGGTCGGCCTCGTGCCGGCCATCCGCCGGCTGGCCAGCGAAGACCTCTCGGTGACCCTTGCGTTGTCGCTGCACGCCCCCGATGATGAGCTGCGCGACGAACTCGTGCCGGTCAACCAGCGCTGGAAGGTGTCCGAGGTGCTGGACGCAGCGTGGGACTACGCGGCGACGACGGGGCGTCGCGTGTCGATCGAGTACGCGATGATCAAGGACGTGAACGACCAGCCGTGGAGAGCCGATCTGCTCGGGCGGCTGCTGGCCGGGAAGCTGGCCCACGTGAACCTCATCCCGCTCAATCCGACTCCTGGCAGCCGGTGGGATGCCAGCCCGAAGCCGGTCGAGCGGGAGTTCGTCCGGCGGTTGCGTGAGGCCGGGGTGTCGACGACGGTGCGGGACACCCGGGGTCGCGAGATCGACGGAGCGTGTGGGCAGCTCGCCGCCGCCGTCGACAACAGGGACACCGACCGGACCGGGGAGACTGCGTGACCGGGCGTAGCGAACGAGACCAGGAGACATAGTGGCGAGTCAGGGTCAGCGTTTCCGGCGTAAGGCGCTCCGCCGGGGATACAAGGTCGACGAGGTCGACGCCTTCCTGGACCGGGTCGAGGCGACGCTCGACGGTCAGCCGGTCGGCGCCCCCGTCGCCTCCCAGGAGGTCCACGACGTCGTCTTCCGGGTCCGCTTCAACGGCTACGACGAGTGGCAGGTCGACCTGCACCTGGACCGGGTCGAGCGGCAGCTGGCCGAGTTGGAGGAGCGCGGCGGCGTCGGTGGCCGCGGCGGCGACCCTCGGGCCGCCGACCGGCTCGGCCCCGCGGACCGGCTCGGCCCGCCGGATCGGATGGGCCCGCCGGACCGGCTCGGCCCGCCGGATCGGATGGGTCCCCCGGATCGAATGGGGCCGCCGGACCGGCTTGGCCCGCCGGATCGGATGGGTCCGATGGGCCCGCCGGATCCGATGGGGCCGCCGGATCGAATGGGTCCGCCGGACCGGATGGGCCCGCCGGACCGGTTCGGCCCGCCGGACCAGATGGGCCCGCCGGACCAGATGGGCCCGCCGGACCGGATGGGCCCGCCGATGCGCGACGATCGCGGCATGCCTCCCGGTCCGCAGTCGATGCCGCCCCGGCCGATGCCCACCCAGGCCGGCCCCTCCGCCGACCGCTACGGCCGCTACGACGAGCCGACCGGCGCCTTCGCCGGTGGCTACGACGGCCCCCGGGGCGGCTACGAGCCGCACCGCGGCCCGGGCGGCCCCGGCCCGACGGGTCCGGGCGCGCCGATGGGTCACGGCGGCCCGCCCCCGCGCGGCCTGCCGGCCGGTCCCGGCGGCTATGGCGATGGTCCGGGTGGCTACGGTGACGGCCCCGGTGGCTACGGTGACGGCCCGGGCGGCTACGGCGACGGTCCGGGTGGCTACAGCCCCGGTTACGGCGACGGTCCCGGCGGTTACGGCGATGGTCCGGGTGGCTACGGCGACGAGCCGCGCTTCGACGGCTTCGAGGCCGGCCGGCACGGGCGCACCGACATGACCGCCGAGATCCGGATGCCCGAGCGGGAGCTGCGCGACCTGCGGGGCCGGGGTCCGGCCGGGCCGCCCCCGCAGCAGGGCTACGGCGGCCCGCCGCCGATGGCCGGCCCGCCCGTCGGTGGCCCGCCGGTCGGTGGCCCGCCGGTCGGTGGCCCGCCGGTCGGTGGCCCGCCGATGGCCGGCCCGCCCGGCAGCGACCTCTACCGCGTCGACCAGATCCGTCGCAGCTTCCAGGTGCGCCGGTTCGGCAGCGGGTACGACCCGGACCAGGTCGACCGGTTCTTCGACACCCTGCTCGGCGGCATGCAGGGGCGCAACCCGATGCCGGTGAACCCGAAGGAACTGGACACGCTGCGCTTCGGGCTGGTGCCCGGCGGCTACTTCGAGGCCGAGGTCGACGCCGCGCTCAAGGACGTGCAGGACATCCTGTTCCGCCGCTGACCCGCGTACGACGAGGGCCCGCTCCCCGGTCGGGGGCGGGCCCTCGTGCGTGTCGTCTCCGGTGCGCGGACCGGCTTGACGCCGGCTGACGGGAGTGCGGTCAGGACCGCAGGCCGTTGCGCCGCAGCACGGCGTCGCCGATGACGATGACCAGCAGCAGCACGGCCAGGCCGATCAGCCAGATGTCCTCGACCCTGCCCTCGTGGTTGCCGCAGAGCATCGCCAGCAGCGCCAGCGCGGTGAGCACCGCGCCGATCCGCCCGGACTTGCGGTGCCCCGGCTTGTGCTGGTCTGGCGACGTTACCGGCTCGCTTCCTGCCACTGTCGGTCCTTCCCTCGCGATCGGATCTCCGGTTAGTCTGGCACGCCCCTTGCCAGGCTCGGCGCTGGGTCCGGCCGGATGGGGCGGACCGCACGATCCGCGCCGCCGCCCGGGCGCCGGCCCGAACGGCCCTCGCGTGCGACCGGGTGGGTCCAAGGTCCCGGCGGTGCCGGGCGTAACGGCACTACCGGCGTCGCGGGTCGCTCGCCAGACTGCCTCCGGTAGCGTTTCGGACGTACACCTTTTGTTTGTCTTCGAGGGGGAACTGCGGTGCGAGTGACCGGTACGGGACACGCCAGCATGCGGATCGACACGGCCGCGGGCAGCATCCTGTGCGACCCGTGGGTCAACCCGGCCTATTTCGCGTCGTGGTTCCCTTTTCCGGACAATTCCCTGCTCGACTGGGAGACCCTCGGCGACGTCGACTACCTCTACGTCTCCCACCTGCACCGGGACCACTTCGACGCGGCGCACCTGAAGAATTTCGTGTCGAAGGCGGCCACCGTGCTGCTGCCCGCGTTCCCCACCTCCGAGATGGAGGACGAGCTGCGGGAGCTGGGCTTCACGAAGTTCCTGAAGGCACCGAACGAGCAGGTCGTCGAGCTGGACGGCGGCCTGAGGATCATGATCCAGGCGCTGACCAGCCCGACCGACGGCCCGATCGGCGACTCGTCGCTGTGGGTGGAGTACGACGGGGTCCGGCTGCTCAACCAGAACGACGCCCGCCCTACCGACCTGAGCGTCTTCGCCGAGCTGGGCCACGTGCACGCGCACATGCTCCAGTTCTCCGGCGCGATCTGGTACCCGATGGTCTACGAGCTGCCGCAGGCGGCGAAGACCGCGTTCGGCAAGCAGAAGCGGGACCGGCAGTTCGACCGCACCTGGCGCTACATCGACGACCTGAAGGCCGACCACGTCTTCCCGATCGCCGGCCCGCCCTGCTTCCTCGACGACGAGCTGTGGCAGTTCAACGACATCCACGGCGACGAGGGCAACATCTTCCCCGACCAGTCGGTCTTCCTCAGCGAGTACGCGAAGGTCGGCGGCACCAACGGCGTCGTGCTGCTCCCGGGCAGCGTCGCCGAGATCACCACCGAGAGCTGCGAGACCAGCCACCCGGTGCCGGTGGAGGAGTTCTTCGCGAACAAGGTCGCGCACCTGGAGGAGATGCGGGAACGCAAGCGGCCGGTCATCGAGGCGGAGAAGGCGTCCTGGCGGCACCCCGAGGTGGACGTGCTCGGCGAGATGAAGCGCCGGATCGAGCCGCTGCTGGACGAGTCGATCTACCTGGCCAAGGGCGTCGGCGGGCCGGTCCGCTTCGACCTGGTCGGCACCGACAGCTCAGGCGGGGAGACGGTTGAGTCAATCGTGGTGGACTTCCCGGGCAAGGAGGTCCGGCCGTACGCGGACGAGAAGGTCCGCTACCGGTTCCGCACCGAGCGGGCGCTGGTCGAGCACCTGCTGCACATCGGCGAGGTGGACTGGGTCAACTCCCTCTTCCTCTCCTGCCGCTTCTCCGCCGCCCGGATCGGCCAGTACAACGAGTTCGTCTACGCGTTCTTCAAGTGCCTCTCCGAGGAGCGGCTCCAGTACGCCGAGGGCTGGTACGACGAGCACGAGCGGACCAGCGACGCCGAGGACATCACCCTCGGCGACTGGGTGGTGCAGCGGCGCTGCCCCCACCTGAAGGCGGATCTGACCCGGTTCGGCATCGTCGACGGGGACCAGCTCACCTGCCAGCTGCACGGCTGGAAGTTCGACCTGGCCAGCGGCCGGTGCCTGACCAGCGTCGGGCACAAGATCCGCGCCCACCGCGTCGACGAGCAGACCCCCGCCCCGGCGGGTGAGGCGATCAGCTAGCGGCCGTTTCCCCGCGCCCGCCGCCCCCGCCGGGTGACCATCAGGTCGGAGAGGGGGCGGCGTGGCCGAGGGCGCGGAGAAGAGCGGGTACCGGTACCGGCGCGACCGGGAGATGGCCCGGGACGCCTCCCGGGTGGAGACGTTCAGCGACGGCGTCTTCGCGGTCGTGCTGACGGTGATGGCCGTCGAACTGCTCCAGAACGGTCCGGCGAGGGCCGGCGGGAGGGAGCTTCCCGACGCCCTCGCCCACGCCTGGCCGTCCTACCTGGCGTACGTGATCACCTTCGGGATCGCCGGCCAGATCTGGCTCGGCCACCACAACATGTGGCGGTACGTGGTCCGGGTCGACCAGGTGCTGCTGGTGTTCAACCTGCTCGTGCTGCTCTTCGTGGCCGCGATCCCGTTCACCGCCGACCTGCTGTCGGACAACCTGCGCGGCAGTCCGACCGAGCAGCGGCTGACGGCCGCCCTCTACTTCGGCAGCGTGCTCGGCGAGTCGATCTTCTTCAACCTGAGCTGGTGGTGGGCGCGGCGGCGGAGGCTGCTCCACCCCGACCTGGATCCCCGGCTGGCCCGGGCGGTCGCGCGGCGACTGCTGCTGCGCCCACTGCTCTATCTGATCGCCTTCGCCTTCGTCTTCGTCGACCCGATCCTCAGCCTCGTTCTCTACCTGCTGCTCCTCGGTCTCTCCCTCATCCGCCGCCCCGGCGACCTGCCCCCCGCCGAGGACGGCGGCAAGGTCAGCGGCCGAGGTCGGTGAGGATACGGCGGGCGGCGTTGTGGCCGGCGGCGCCGATGACACTGCCGGCGGGGTGGCAACCGGCGCTGCCGGCGTAGACGCCGTCGACGCCGGTGGCGTACGGCATCCGGTCGGTGAACGAGACGGTGTTGTCGACGTGGTGGATGTGCCCGCCGGTGATGCCGAAGTGCGCCTCGATGCCGGGCGGGGGCAGCGGCACCGCGTCCGCGATCAGGTCGGCCGTGCCGGGGGCGTACCGCTCGCAGATCCCGACCAGCCGCTCCACGTACCCGGGCAGCGCCTCGTCCCAGGTCGTGCCGGCCAGCTCGTAGGGCACCGACTGGACGAAGAGCGCCGAGGAGTGGTGCCCCCGCCCGTCCGACAGCGACGGGTCGACGGTGGTGTGCAGGTACCACTCGATCGTCGGCTCCTCGGGCAGCCGGCCCGCCTGGACGTCCGCCCACATCGCGCGCAGCGCCGCCATCGGCGACTCGCCGCCCCCGCCGATCAGCGACGTCGAGCCGGGCAGCAGGTGGATGGTCGACCCGAACGGGCTCGGCGCGTCCGCCGGCAGGCAGGAGAAGCGGGGCAGGCCGGTCAGCGCCAGGTTGAGCTTGAGGGTGGTGCCGGGGCGGCGGACCGCCGCCATCCGGTCGGCCAGCGGCGCCGGGAGCGCGCCGTCGGGCAGCAGGTCCATCAGCCGGTACGGGTCACAGGCCCCGAGCACCACCCGGGCGGCCACCTCCCGCCCGTCGGCCAGGGCCACGCCGCTGGCCGCGCCGCCGGCCAGGGTGATCGCGCTGACCGGGGTGCCGGTCAGGATCGTCGCGCCGGCGGCCCGGGCGGCGTCGGCGAAGGTGCGGGACACCGTGCCCATGCCGCCCTCGGCGATCATCCACGTGCCGTCGGAGCCGGGCAGGCGGCACATGTTGTGCACGAGGAAGTTGTGGCCGGTGCCGGGGTCGTCGGGGCCGGCGTTCAGCCCGGACAGGCCGTCGGTCACCGCGTACATGCTGAGCAGCAGCTCGGAGCGGAAGTCGAAGCGGGCGAGGTGGTCGGCGACCGAGCCGCGGACCAGGTCGACGAAGACCTGCCGCAGCGCCGGGCGGACGTACCGCTCGGCGGTCTCCTCGACCGGCAGCGGGTCGGCCAGCCAAACCGGCGCGAGGTCGGCGCGCAGCGCGGCCAGCTCGGCCTGGAGGGCGTCGTCGGCGGCCATGTCGGCGGGGGAGAAGAACTCCGCGAGCTGCGCCCGGGTGGCCGCGGTGTCGCTGCCGAACAGCAGGTACGGGGAACCCTTCGGGCCCGGGGTGGGCAGGAAGTAGTGCGGGTCGCGGCGCAGCACCGGAATGCGCACGTCCAGCGTGGCGAGCAGCTCCGGCGGCATCAACCCGAGCAGGTAGGAGCCGGTGGAGTGGCGCAGGCCGGGCACCTTCGGGAACGGGTTCTCCGTCCGGGTGGCTCCGCCGATCACGTCGGCGGCCTCCAGCACCAGCACGTCGAGCCCGGCGCGGGCGAGCAGGATCGCGGACACCAGACCGTTGTGCCCGGACCCGACGATCACCACGTCGGCCCGGGTCGGCAGCTCGTCGCTCATGCCGGGGGAGCCTAGTGCCCGCCGGCCCCGCCGGTCAGCCCTTCGCCGCCGGTCGCCGGTGTCAGCTCGCCGCCGGCGGATCGGCGCGCAGTTGGGCGGTGAACGCGGCCAGCTCCAGCTCGAACAGTGCCTCGGCCTCGGTGACCGCCCAGGCGAGCTGGCCGAAGACCTCCATGGCGACCAGCCCGTAGAGCCGGGTCCAGCCGGAGAGCAGCGCGTACGCGACCTCGATCGGCACCTCGCCGTGGCTGAGCCGCAGCGGCTCCAGCCGCCCGCCCAGGCGCTCTTGGAGCAGCTCGGCGGGCGGGGTGGGGAAGGGGGCGCGGTGCCAGAGCTCGAAGATCGGCTGCACGAAGACCGCGCCGAACCGGGCGCCCGGGTGGTCGGGGTTGACGCAGTCGTCGACGAATGCGTCCAGCCCGGGGGCCCGGGCGCCGAACATCAGCCCGAACTCGGCGGGGTGGGCCACCGACCAGGAACGGAACGCGCGGCCCATGGCCAGCAACTGGTCGACGGGCTCGGCCCCGGCGTCGTCCCGGGCCGCCTCCAGCCGCAGCCGCAGCTCGTCGTAGAGGTCGCCGGCGAGCGCCGCGACCAGCGCCTCCAGGCTGGGGAAGTAGCGGTAGATGGCTGGCGCCGTCATGCCCATGTCCCGGGCGATGGCCCGCAGCGAGATCGCCTCGACCCCGCCGGTCACCAACAGCCGCCGTGCCCCGTCCTTGATCTCGGCGAGGGTCGCCGTGCGCAGGCGTTCGCGTCGGGACGGTGCGGTCATGCGGCTAACCCCCTTGACCAAAGCGAACGCCGTTGTCATAGTTAACGCCGTTCACTCGGATGAGCGATGGTTACAGCTTAGCCGTCGGCGGAGGGGGAGGCGAATGTTCGCCTGGTGGGGACATGCGGTGGTGCGGCTGCGTTGGGCGGTGCTGGCCGCCGCCCTGGTGGTGGTCGTGCTCGGCTCGACCTGGGGGGCCGGGGTCTTCGGGCAGTTGACCGGGGGCGGATACGACGACCCGGCGAGCGAGTCCAGCCGCGCCGCCGAGCGGATCACCGCCGAGCTGGGGCCGCAGGGCGCGGACCTGGTCGTGCTCTGGACCAGCGACGGGGCGACCGTCGACCAGCCGGCCGTCCGTGACGCGGTCACGGCCACCGTCACCGGCCTGCGCGGGCGTCCCGAGGTCACCAGCGTCGTCACCTGGTACGACACCCAGGCGCCCGCGCTGCTGTCGACCGACCGGCGCGCCACCTACGCGCTGGTCCAGCTCCGGGCCGCCGACGAGGACGGCAAGACCGCCGCGTACGAGGACCTGCGACCGGCCCTGACGGCGCCCGGCGTACGGACCGAGGTCGGCGGCACGGTGGCGTTCCTGTACGAGGCGAACCGCCAGACCACCGAGGACATCACCCGGGCGGAGATCCTCTCCATGCCGGTGCTGCTGGTGCTGCTCGTGCTGATCTTCGGCGGGCTGGTGGCCGCGTTCACCCCGCTGCTGATCGGCGGGCTGTCCACCCTCGGCGCGTTCGTCGCCGTCCGGCTGGTCAACCTGGTCACCGACGTGTCGATCTTCGCCATCAACGTCATCACCCTGATCGGCCTGGGCATGGCGGTCGACTACGCCCTCTTCGTGGTCAGCCGGTTCCGCGAGGAGTTGGCCGCCGGTCACGACACGCCCGCCGCGATCCGCCGCACCATGACCACCGCCGGCCGGACGGTGCTGGTCTCCGGCCTCACCGTCGCGCTCGCCATGGCCAGCCTGCTGATCTTCCCGCAGGCGTTCCTGCGCTCGATGGGGCTCGGCGGGATGGCCGCCGTGCTGGTCGCCATGCTGGCGGCGCTGACCGTGCTGCCGGCCCTGCTCGCGGTGCTCGGCCACCGGATCGACGCGCTGCGCGTACCGCTGCCGTGGCGGCGCCGGGCGCGGGCCGGGCGGCCGGCGGCGGGGGAGACGGGCGGCGCCTGGGCCCGGATCGCGCGCAGCGTGATGCGCCGCCCGGTGCGCTACCTGGTCGGCGTGACCCTGCTGCTCCTGGTGCTCGCCGCGCCGTTCCTGCGGATCACCTTCGGCGGCTTCGACGAGCGGGTGCTGCCGGCGGACGCCACGCCCCGGGTCGTCTCCGAGCGGATCGCCGCGGAGTTCCCCGGCGGCACGGTCGCGCCGATCGACGTGCTGGTGTCCGGGGTGTCCCCGGCGCAGGCGCAGCCCTTCGCCGACCGGGTGGCCGCCGTGCCCGGCGTGACCGGCGTGCAGGTGGCGGCCAGCCGGGGCACGTCGACGCTGCTGACGGTGACCTACCCCGGCGAGCCGACCGGCGACGTCGCCCAGGACGTGGTCCAGGCGCTGCGCGACCTGCCCGCCCCGGCCGGCGCGGAGGTGCTCGTCGGCGGCCGGCCCGGCGCCGACCGGGACCTGCTGGACAGCCTCGGCGACCGGCTGCCCTGGATGGCCCTGCTGATGGCCGCCGCGACCCTGGTGCTGCTCTTCCTCGCCTTCGGCTCGGTGGTGCTGCCGGTCAAGGCGGTGCTGATGAACCTGGTGTCGATCGGCGCCTCGTTCGGCGTGGTGGTCTGGATCTTCCAGGACGGTCACCTCGCCGACCTGCTCGGCTTCACCCCGACCGGGTTCATCGAGCCCAGCAACCCGATCCTCATGCTCGCCGTGCTCTTCGGGCTGGCGACCGACTACGAGGTGTTCCTGCTCTCCCGGGTGCGCGAGGAGTGGGACCGCAGCGGAGACAACGCCGCCTCGGTGGCCGCCGGGCTCCAGCACACCGGCCGGATCATCACCGCCGCCGCGCTGCTGCTGATCGTCGTGGTCGCCGGCTTCGCCAGCGGCGCGATGGCGTACATCAAGCTCATCGGGATCGGCATGATCGTGGCGATCGTGGTGGACGCGACGCTGGTCCGGGCCCTGCTGGTGCCGGCCGCCATGCGGCTGCTGGGCCGCTGGAACTGGTGGGCCCCCGGCCCGCTCGGCCGGGTCTACCGCCGCTACGGCATCCGCGAGGCGGCAGACCCGGAGCCGGCGCCCCGGGAGCCCGCCCTCACGCCCTGACCGGCCCGTCGCCGCCATACAGGTCCCGGCCGCGCAGCGGGCGGAACGCGGCACGGGCGATCCGCCTCGCCCGCTGCCAGCCCCCACCCATCGAGGTCTCGTTTCCCCGCCGCGCCCCGCGTCACTCATAGGATTACCCGCCATGACCGTGCTCACCACCGAGCGCCTGGTCGTGCGGGAGTGGACCGCCGACCCGGCCGACCTGGCCCGGATCTTCGACCTCTACTCCCGGGCGGAGGTGACGCGCTGGCTGAACGCGACCGGCCTGCCCCTGACCGACCCGGCGCAGGCCGCCGACCGGCTCGCGCTGTGGCGGAAGCGGCACGCGGGGCACGGCGGCCGGTACGGCACCTGGGCGATCGAGGTCCACGACACCGGCGTGGTGGCCGGCACCGTGCTGCTCAAGCCGCTGCCGGGGCGGGACGAGAACGTGCCGACCGACGACATCGAGGTGGGCTGGCACTTGCACCCCGACTCCCAGGGCCACGGCTACGCGACGGAGGCGGCCCGGGCCGTGGTGGCGCGGGAACTCGCGGCCGGCACCCGGGCGGTCTACGCGGTCGTGGCGCCCGGCAACGAGGCGTCGATGGCGGTGGCCCGCCGGCTCGGCATGACCCACGTCGGCCGCCGCACCGACTGGTACGGCGGCGAGGAGGTGGAGACCTTCGTGCGCCACGCCGAAGCCTGACGGGAGGGCAGCGGCGGGCCGGCGGCCCGCCGTATCGTCTTCGGCCGTGATGATCACTTTCGAGACGCAGCCGGACCGCCGCCGTCTCACCGCCGGGCTGCGCCGGGCCTATCGCCGGATGCTGCTGCCGTTCCGTATCTGCCCGTTCGTGACCCTGCTGCCGGCGCTGGCGGGGCTGGTCTTCGGGGACCTGCTCATGGCGGGCGGCTGGGCCTGGTCGCGGCCGTCCTGGCGCTCGCCGGGCCGCTGACGCTGCGGTCCCTGGTCGCGCCAACTGGAAGATGCACGGCCTCCCGATCACCTGGACCTTCACCGACGAGGGCGTCCGCAGCGTCAACGCCGTCAGCGATGGCACACTGAGCTGGGCGGCGATCGAGCGGGCCGAGGTCATGCCCGGCTCGACTCCCGACCGAAGTGCGGAAACCGGAGCCGGCGACCATCTAGATGTGTCGGCGAGTCCCGTGAGCTGGCCACGGCAATCGCGACGCGCGCGGCCAGATGGTGAAGGCCACCCACTCCGCTGACCCGACCCGCCCGTGGACCTGGACCTTCGACCAGCGCGGCCGGATGGCCACGGCCACCGACCCGGACACCGGCACCACCCGGATGACGTACGACCACCGGGACCGGCAACTGACCGTCACCAACGCCCGCGACGTCACGGTCTGGAACGGCTACGACGAGCTGTCCCGCCCGACGCAGCAGCGGCTCGGCGACAGCGGCGGCACGCTGCTGGCCGAGTACACCTACGACTCGGTCGCCGGGCCCAGCGCGCCGGGGGACATAGCGAGCGGGTGCACATTGATGCCGACGGGAACGTCACGATGAGCGGTGACACGATGATCCATCTCGATTTTAGCGGCAACATCAAGCACACCGAGGATTTCCGCGGCTCTGGGAGCCAGATCGCCGCCTTCGACGTTCCGGAGTCGTTCGTCGACAAGCTTCGCGCCGCAGCCATAGACCAGCGCCGGCCGCCCGGTATGAGTCGGCGAACCTGGAACATTCGGAACTCGGGCAGGCCTCAGATCGATGATCCGACGAAGGGGTCGGACCTTTATGGCATTCCGTCGAACTTGTTCGGCGGGGAGAACTTCTCTGGGTTGCTTGATGCCGTGATCCCTGGTTCTGGGAGAGTGGTTCGATGACCTCTTCGCCTGAACTTGCCAGGATCGCTTTCCGTCCCGAGGCATTCCCGGATGGCCTGTTGTCGGTGTTCTACATCGAGGTGAAGGCGTGGAACGAGGCGGAGGTCTTTGGACGGCGGCTGCGGGAGTTGGTCAGGGCTGGAGTCAAGGCGGGCTTGGAGGCTGACTTTAAGGCTGAGACAATCTCGGAGACCGACGTGCCTGCTTGGGCTGCCGATGCTTGGGCGGAGGCGGCTCCAAGGTATGCGGCGCATCGGGGTGATGAGGAGTGGGCGGTTCAGGATCTCCTGTACTCATTCGAGCCGGGTCAGCGGACTTGGTCTTGGTGGGATGTGACGCTTGCGTTCGGAAACATTGTGTGCGTGTGGATTGATTCGCATGAAGAGGCAGTTTACGGCTGCGAGGAGCTACGGTGGATGGTCTATGTGGCTGGTGCGCGGTCCGTGGTTGGGCCGTTGCTGCGGGAGGTTGGGGAGTGGGAGCGGTCGGCGAGTCTCGGCAGCGGGGTCTTGCCGTGAGTCTGGCACTCCATTCGTAAGCTCCTTGCCCAACCTTCATGGGGACCTGAATTTCTCAGGATGGTCCGTATCAGAGATGCCCTGACTTGCTCAGAAAGGTTCACAAGAGGCAAGCTTTCAGTTAGGGCAATTTCCGTCTGTTGCGGGGTATGTACTCGTCGCAGCATGGGATGTTTCATGGCTGGCGTGATCATGAGTCTGTCCGGAATGAGATGGGATCACAGATGCGCACCTTTCACTGCTGACTGCTCGTAGCGATGTGTCAAGCCTCACGGCTGTTCGTCGCCGAGCTGCCAGCGAGGCGCAACTCTTCTAGAGGGCGTGATCAGCCGGAATTGGTCTGCGTCTCGGCCGCCTGAGTCATGGCCGACACTGTTCTAATCTCATGCACTCTGGATGTGCGGCCCGGAGATTGGAGGGCTATGCGCCCGGCCCGATCCCGGCGGGAAGCGATGCGCCGGCATGCAAGGGAGTTGTCGTGAAAGGTGCGACGACACCGCAGGTCGCTGGGTCCGTTGCGTGTGTCGGAGAATCAGTATGGCAGTGGCGGCGCCGGTAGAGTTCCGGGTCGATCTGCGTAACCGCCCACCATCGCCCTGTTCGAGTTGCTCAAGGGGAAGTGCCAGGCCATAAGCGCGGCGGCGGCCGGCAGCACCTTCACCATGACCGAGCCCTTCGCGTTCGCCGTCGACCCGGCCGACCTTCTCGACGAGGAGGCGCCAGCGGAAGACGAGAGAAGCCCGGAGGAGCAGGTCGACGCGGAGGGCTGAGGCTCCCAGCGGGCGCTCAGCGGCGCTGGGGAAGAATGGCCCAGTGACCTCCCCACGCGATCTTGTTCTGCTCGGCTCCACCGGCTCGATCGGCACACAGGCCGTCGACATCGTCCGGCGCAACCCGGACCGGTTCCGGGTGGTCGCGCTCGGCGCCGGCGGCGGCAACGTCGAGCTGCTCGCCGCCCAGGCCCTCGAACTGGGCGTCGAGGCGGTGGGCGTGGCGAAGGCGTCCGCCGCGCAGGACCTCCAGCTCGCCTTCTACGCCGAGGCGAGCCGGCGCGGCTGGGCCACCGGCGACTTCAGGCTGCCCAAGATCGTGGCCGGCCCGGACGCGATGACCGAGCTGGCGCAGTGGCCCTGCGACGTCGTGCTCAACGGCGTCGTCGGCTCGCTCGGGCTCGCGCCGACCCTGGCCGCGCTGCGCGCCGGGCGTACGCTCGCGCTGGCCAACAAGGAGTCCCTCGTCGCCGGCGGCTCCCTCGTCAAGGCCGCGGTGACCCGGCCGGAGCAGATCGTCCCCGTCGACTCGGAGCACTCGGCCCTCGCCCAGTGCCTGCGCGGCGGCGCCCGGGGCGAGGTACGCCGGCTGGTCGTCACCGCCAGCGGCGGCCCGTTCCGGGGCCGGCGGCGCGACGAGCTGACCGCGGTCACGCCCGAGCAGGCGCTGGCGCACCCGACCTGGAACATGGGGCCGGTCGTCACGATCAACTCCGCCACGATGGTCAACAAGGCGCTGGAGGTGATCGAGGCGCACGAGCTGTTCGACGTGCCGTACGCCGACATCACCGTGATGGTGCACCCGCAGTCGGTGATCCACTCGATGGTCGAGTTCGTCGACGGGTCCACCCTCGCCCAGGCCAGCCCGCCCGACATGCGGCTGCCGATCGCGCTCGGCATCGGCTGGCCGGACCGGGTGGCGGACGCCGCCGCCGCGGTCGACTGGACGACGGCGCACACCTGGGAGTTCGCGCCGCTGGACGACGAGGCGTTCCCGGCGGTCGCGCTGGCCAAGGCCGCCGGCGAGGCCGGGCGCTGCCGGCCGGCGATCTACAACGCGGCCAACGAGGAGTGCGTGGCCGCGTTCGTGGCCGGCCGGCTGCCCTTCCTCGGCATCGTCGACACCCTCCAGCGGGTGTTGGAGGACGCTCCCGACTTCGACGAACCAGGTACCGTCGAGGACGTGCTCGCGGCGGAGTCGTGGGCCCGCGCGCACGCGCAGGAGATCATCATCGCGGGTTCGGTGGAAGGAGCTTGATGGCGTACCTGCTCGGGGTGGTGCTCTTCGCCCTCGCGATCCTCATCTCGGTGAGCCTGCACGAGGCGGGGCACATGCTCACCGCCAAGGCCTTCGGCATGAAGGTCACCCGCTACTTCGTCGGCTTCGGCCCCACGCTCTGGTCGTTCAAGCGGGGCGAGACGGAGTACGGCATCAAGGGCATCCCGCTCGGTGGCTTCTGCAAGATCGTCGGCATGACCCCCCAGGACGACGACGTCGACCCGGCGGACGAGCCGCGCGCGATGTGGCGCTACCCGGTCTGGAAGCGGACGATCGTGATGTCCGCGGGCTCCATCACCCACTTCGCCCTCGCCCTGGTCACCCTCTGGGTGATCGCGGTCACCGCCGGCCTGCCCAACCCGGACTTCCCGAGCACCGAGGCCGAGATCCGCAAGGAGCCGGCGGTCATCCAGCTGTCGGACTGCGTGGTGCCGGAGAACACCCTGCGGGCGTGCACGACCGCCGACCCCGCCAGCCCCGCCGCCCAGGCGCAGCTGCGCGACGGCGACCGGATCACCGCGATCAACGGCGCGCCGATCAACGACTACGGCCAGCTGCTGACCACCCTGCGCGCCCTCAAGCCGGGCGAAACGGCGCAGATCGCGTACGTCCGGGACGGCCAGCCGGGCACGGCCAGCGCGGTGCTCGCGCAGACGCAGCGCCCCCCGCTGGACGACCCGAAGGGTCAGGTCGCCACGGTCGCCGCGCTCGGCGTGGGCCTCGTCCCCAGCACCCCGACCCGGGTGACGTACGGGCCGGTCGGCGCGTTCGGCGCGACCGCCGACTTCACCGGCGACATGGCGGTCAACACCTTCGAGGCGATGAAGCGCATCCCGCAGAAGGTCCCGGCCCTGTGGACGGCGATCACCGGCGGCGAGCGGGACATGGACACCCCGATCAGCGTGGTCGGCGCGAGCCGGCTCGGCGGCGAGGCGGTGGAGAACAACGCCTGGCTGCTGTTCTTCATGCTGTTCGTCTCGTTGAACTTCTTCATCGGCGTGTTCAACCTGCTGCCCCTGCTGCCGCTGGACGGCGGGCACATCGCCATCGCCTGGTTCGAGCGGGCCCGTTCCTGGGTCTACGCGCGGTTCGGCCGCCCCGACCCCGGCCGCGTCGACTACCTCAAGCTCATGCCCCTCACGTACGCGATGATCCTGATCGGTGGCGCGTTCACGCTGCTGACCATCACCGCGGACGTCGTCAACCCGATCACGCTCTTCTCAAGGTGAGTGCCTGAAGTGACCGCTGTCAGTCTCGGCATCCCGGCCGTACCGCCTCCGCCGCTCGCCCCGCGCCGGGCGAGCCGCCAGATCATGGTCGGCTCCGTGCCGGTCGGTGGGGGCGCGCCGGTGTCCGTGCAGTCGATGACCACCACCCTCACGTCCGACGTCAACGCCACCCTCCAGCAGATCGCCGAGCTGACCGCGTCCGGCTGTCAGATCGTCCGGGTCGCAGTGCCCAGCCAGGACGACGTGGAGGCGCTGCCGGCGATCGCGAAGAAGTCGCAGATCCCGGTCATCGCCGACATCCACTTCCAGCCGAAGTACGTCTTCGCCGCGATCGACGCGGGCTGCGCGGCGGTCCGGGTGAACCCGGGCAACATCCGGCAGTTCGACGACAAGGTCAAGGAGATCGCCAAGGCGGCCGGCGACGCGGGCGTGCCGATCCGGATCGGCGTGAACGCCGGCTCGCTGGACAAGCGGCTGCTGGCCAAGTACGGCAAGGCCACCGCCGAGGCGCTGGTCGAGTCGGCGCTGTGGGAGTGCTCGCTGTTCGAGGAGCACGGCTTCCGCGACATCAAGATCTCGGTGAAGCACAACGACCCGGTGGTGATGGTCCGGGCCTACCGCCAGCTCGCCGAGCAGTGCGACTACCCGCTGCACCTGGGCGTCACCGAGGCCGGCCCGGCGTTCCAGGGCACGATCAAGTCGGCGGTCGCCTTCGGCGCGCTGCTGGCCGAGGGGATCGGCGACACGATCCGGGTCTCGCTGTCGGCCCCGCCGGTGGAGGAGATCAAGGTCGGCGCCGCGATCCTGGAGTCGCTCGGGCTGCGCGAGCGCGGCCTGGAGATCGTCTCCTGCCCGTCCTGCGGGCGGGCGCAGGTCGACGTCTACAAGCTCGCCGAGGAGGTCACCGCCGGCCTGGAGGGGCTGCCCGTGCCGCTGCGGGTCGCCGTGATGGGGTGCGTCGTGAACGGCCCGGGCGAGGCCCGCGAGGCCGACCTGGGCGTGGCCTCCGGCAACGGCAAGGGCCAGATCTTCGTCAAGGGCAAGGTCGTCAAGACCGTGCCCGAGGCGCAGATCGTGGAGACGCTGATCGAGGAGGCGCTGCGCATCGCCGACGAGATGGGCGCCGAGCTGCCGGAGGAGCTGCGCGGCCTGCTGCCGGGCGCCACTGTCTCCGTGCACTGACCCACCGCGCCGTCGCGCACCGGCCCCACCGCCACCCGGCGGTCGGGGCCGGTGCGCTTTTCACGTGGTACGCCGTCGCCCGTTTACCAAACCGTACGTACGTCTTGCTAGGGTGTGGGCGTGCGGCTGCTTCCTGAACCGGGCCCGGCCCGGACCCTCACCCTCGGCACCCTCGTACGGACCGTCGGGCGCGGCCTCTGGCTGGTGGCCAGCGCGCTCTTCCTCACCCGCTCGGTCGGCCTCACCGCCACCGAGGTCGGCGTGGGGCTGACCGTCTCGGCCCTGGTCGGCCTGCTGGCCAGCGCGCCGACCGGCTACCTGGCCGACCGGCTCGGGCCCCGGGGCACCCAGGTCGCCGCGCTGGTCGCCGGAAGCGCGCTGACCGCCGCCCTGGTGACCGTTCAGTCGTTCGCCGCGTTCCTGGCCGTCGGTGCGGCCACCGCCCTGGCCGACGCCGCCGACCGGGGCGCCCGGGGCGCGCTCATCGCCGGTTCCGTCCCCGCCGACCAGCGGGTCCGCACCCGCGCCTACCTGCGCGCCACCACCAACGTCGGGATCTCGGTGGGCGCCGTGCTCGCCGGCTTCGCGCTCGCCGCCGACACCCGGGCGGCGTACGTGGCGCTGATCCTCACCGCCGCGACGACGTACCTGCTCGCCGCCGCCGTCTTCACCCGGCTGCCGGCCATCCCTCCCGCGCCCGCCCCCGCGCAGGGCCCCCGGCTGGTCGCGCTGCGGGACCGCCCGTTCCTGGCGTTCACCGTGCTCGACGGCCTGATGTCGATGCACTTCGGGCTGCTCAACATCGCCCTGCCGCTGTGGATCGTCGGGCACACCCGGGCGCCGGCCTGGGTGATTTCCGGGCTGATGCTGGTCAACACCCTGGTGGTGGTGCTCTTCCAGGTCCGGGCCGCACGGGGCACCGAGAGCCTCGCCGGGGCGGCCCGGGCGTCGCGGCGCGCCGGGCTCGCCATCGCCGCCGCCTGCGTCCTCTTCGCCGCCAGCGGCGGTCTGCCGACGGTCGCCGCCGTCGCGCTGCTGGTCGCCGGCGCGCTCGCGCACGTCGTCGGAGAGCTGTGGCACTCCGCCGCCGGCTGGGGGATCTCCTTCGGGCTCGCGCCCGAGCACGCCCACGGGCAGTACCAGGGGGCGTACAGCATGGGTTTCGAGCTGGGCCGGATGATCGCGCCGGTGGTGGTGACCACGTTGGCCGTCGGGTGGGGCGTGCCCGGCTGGTTGTTGCTCGGTGGGCTGTTCCTGCTGCTCGGTGCCCTGGTGCCCGGAGTGGTCGGCTGGGCCGCCCGCAACCGGGGCGCCGCGCCCGCGCCGCGACCGGTCCCGGTGCCGTAGTCCTCTCGCCACTCGACCGGCGCGGCGGGGGGCGGATCTGGCAGGCTGGTATCCGTGCTGACGGTGCCGGTACGGCAACTCGGGGAGTCGGAGCGCCGCGCTGTCGAGCGGCTGCTCGACCTCGACCCGTTCGCGGGCGCGCAGGTCGCGGAGCGGGTCGCCGCGCGCGGCCTGGCCTGGTGGCGCGCCGAGGGCCGGGTGCTGGGCTACGGCACCCGCCGCAACCTGGAGTCGGTCTGCTGGCTCGGCGGCAACCTCACCCCGGTGCTCGCCACCGAGCCGGCCGTCGCCGCCTACGCCGACCTGCTCGCCGGCGAGGAGCGGCTCTGCTCGTCGATCGTGGGCCGGGCCGACGCCGTGCTCGGCCTCTGGGACCGGCTCTCCGACGTCTGGGGGCCGGCCCGGGACGTACGCCCCAACCAGCCGCTGCTGGCCACCGACGCGCTGCCGGCGCTGCGGGCGGACCCGGAGGTGCGGCTGGTGCGCGGCGGGGAGGCCGACCGGCTCTTCCCGGCGGCGGTGGCCATGTACACCGAGGAGGTGGGCGTCTCGCCGCTCGCCGACGACGGCGGGCGCGGCTACCGGAGGCGGGTCACCGAACTGGTCCGGGCCGGGCGGGCGTACGCGCGGTTCGTCGACGGCCAGGTGGTGTTCAAGGCCGAGCTGGCGGTGGTGACCCGCCGGACCGCCCAGGTGCAGGGGGTCTGGGTGGCCCCCGAGTGGCGGGGCCGGGGCATCGCGACGGCGGCGATGGCGGCCGTGGTGCGCGACGCGCTGCTGCGGGTCGCCCCGACCGTGAGCCTCTACGTCAACGACTTCAACCTGCCGGCCCGCCGGGTCTACGAGCGCTGCGGCTTCCGCCCGGTCGGCACGCTCGCCACCGTGCTCTTCTGAACGCTCCCGGGCATGGCCCGGATCACCCCGGCGAGAAGTGCCGAACAGGACGGTCGGGGCTAGGCTGGGCATGTTTTTGTACTGACCAGTCAGTTCAAGAGGGTGGGCCGGGTCGGATGGTGGTCGTCGAAGCGCGCGGGCTGGGGTTGCGTACCCGGCGGGGGTGGGTGTTCCGGGACGTCGACCTGACCGCCGCCGCGGGCGAACTGCACGCGGTGACCGGCCCGCCCGGCAGCGGACGCACCTCGCTGCTGCTCGCCCTGGCGGGCCGCTTCCCGACCAGCGAGGGACGGCTGACCCGGCACGGCCCCGCCGCGCTGGGGCAGGTCGCCGGCGTGCACGAGCCCGACCCCGCGCTGACCGTCGCCGAGCATGTCCGGGAGCGGCTGCTGCTGCTCGGGCCGGTGCCCCGCCGCCGGCGGCAGCTGGTGCCGGTCGCCGCGCTGCGGGCCCGCCGGGCGTACCGGCGGGACGCCTTCGCCGCCGCGATCGCCGGGGCCGGGTTCACCGGGGAGGTGCCCTTCGACCCGGACACCCGGGGGCGCGACCTCACCCCGCTGGAACGGCAGGTGCTCGGCCTGGTCCTGGCCACCCTGGGCGGGCCCCAGCTGATCGTCGCCGACGACGTGGACGCCGGTTGCGACGCCCCGGAACGCGCCCGGCTCTGGGCGACGCTCGCCCGCCTGGCCGACCAGGGCTACGCGGTGGTCGCCAGCGCCCGCGCGGTCGAGGCGGACAGCCCCGCGATCGTGCACCGCCTCGGTGACCCGCCGGCCGCGCCGTCACCCCCCGACGAGGCGGCGGCCGGAGCGCCCGAGGCCAGCGCCCGGCCGACCGAGGAGGCGGCCGGACTGTCCGACGAGGCGGCCGGACTGTCCGACGAGGCGGCCGGATCGTCCGACGAGGCGGCCGGATCGTCCGAGGCGGCGCGGCCGCCCGCCGCCGGTCCGGGCGACGAGACCGATCCGACCGAGACCGTCGAGGTGGCCCGATGAGCGTCTTCCGACTCGCCCGGTTCGAGCTGCGCCGGCTGACCCGGGGCCGGCTGCCCCGCGCCGCGCTCGCCGTGCTCACCGTCGTCCCGCTGCTCTACGGGGCGCTCTACCTCTACGCCTTCTGGGACCCGTACGCCAAGCTGGACCGCATCCCGGTGGCGCTGGTCAACGCCGACCGCCCCGCCACCGCGAGTGACGGCACGGTCGTGCACGCGGGGCAGGACCTCGCCGACGAGCTGCTCGACCGGCGGGTCTTCGGCTGGCACGTCACCGACTCCGGGGACGCCGCCGCCGGCCTGCGCAGCGGCCGCTACCACCTGGTCTTCGCGATCCCGGAGGACTTCTCCGCCAGCCTGGCGGACAGCCCGGAGCCCGACCGGCCCGCCCGGCGGGGGGAGCTGCGGGTGGTCAACGACGACGCCACCAACTACCTCTCCGGGCTGCTGGCCCGCACGGCGTTCAGCGAGATCCGGGCCGCCGCCGCGCAGAGCGCCGCCGGGAACTACTTCGAGAAGATGCTCGTGGGCTTCACCGACGCCAAGGCCGAGACCGGCCGGGCGGCCGACGGAGCCGCGAAGCTCGCCGACGGGCTCGACTCCTCCACCACCGGCGCGGGCAAGGTAGCCGACGGGCTGGGCACGTCGCAGGACGGCGCGGGCCAGATCGCGGACGGGCTGGACGCGTCCGCGACCGGGGCGGGCAACCTCTCGGCGGGGCTCGACAAGACCGCGAAGGGCGCCGACGAACTCGCCGCCGGGCTCGGCGAACTGCGCACCGGGGCGGTGCAGCTCGCCGACGGCACCGCCCGCGCCGCGACGCAGACCCGCGCGGTGGCGGACAAGGTCAACGGCGCGGCCGGCCGGATCGAGCCGGTGCTGAGGGACAACGCGAAGCGGATCGAGGAGTCGGCCACGGCGATCGCCGAGGGGGCGCAGGCGCTCGCCGACGGGCTGGACGCCCTGCCCCGGCGGGCACAGGAGGCGGTCAGCCAGGCCGAGCAGGTCCGCGACCGGCTCGACGCGCTGGTCGCCGCGCACCCCGAACTCGCCGACGATCCCAGCGTGGTGGCCGCCCGTACGGCCGCGAAGGCCACCGTCGAGGCGGCCCGCGCGGTGGCCGGCACGCTGGACGACGCCGACCTGACCGCCCTGGAGAACCGGATGACCAGGGTCGCCGCCACCGCCCGCGAGATCGCCGCCGGGGCACCCCACCTGGCCGACGACGTCGCCGCCGCCCAGGCCAAGGTCAACGAGCTGGCCACCGGGCTGGGCACCCTCGCCGAGGGCAGCGCCAAGCTGCGCGACGGCCTCGGCACGGCGGCCACCGGTGCCGGCGAGCTGCGCGGCGGGCTGTTCCGGCTGGCCACCGGCGCCCGGGAACTCGACGGCGGCCTGCACCGGCTCAGCACCGGCGGCGAGCGGCTCGCCGACGGCCTCACCCGGCTGGAGAGCGGCGCGGGCGACCTCGCGGCCGGCCTGACCCGGCTGGGCGGCGGCGCCGGCGACCTGGCCGACGGCCTCGCCGAGGGGGAGGAGAAGATCCCCGGGTACGCCGACGCGGAGGCCCGCGCCGCCGTCCTCGGCGACCCGGTCTCGCTGGACCGCACCGCCCGCAACGCCGCCGGCGCGTACGGCGTGGGCTTCGCCCCGTACTTCCTCGGGCTGGCCCTCTGGGTCGGCGCGATGATCACGTACATGCTGCTGCGGCCGGTCAACCGGCGGCACGTGATGTCCGGCGCGCCCGCCTGGCGGGTGGCGCTGGCGGGCTGGCTGCCCGCCGCGGCGATCGGGCTGGCCCAGGCCGGGGTGCTCTTCGCGGTGGTGACCCTCGCGCTCGACCTCGATCCGGCGCGCCCAGCGGCCACCCTCGGCCTGCTCGCGCTGGCCGCGCTCGCCTTCACCGCGATCGTGCAGTGGCTCGGGGCGCTGCTCGGGCCCGCCGGCCGGCTCGCCGCGCTGGCCCTGCTGATGCTCCAGCTCACCTCGTCCGGCGGCACCTATCCGGTGCAGACCTCACCGGGCTTCTTCCAGGCGATCCACCCCTGGCTGCCGATGACCTACGTGGTCACGGCCCTGCGGCACACCGTCAACGGCGGATCGGCCGGGCCGGTCGGCACGGGGGCGCTGGTGCTGGCCGGCTTCGGCGCGGCGGCGCTCGCGCTCACCGTGGTCACCGCCCGCCGGGCGCGCCGCCTGACCCCGGCCACGCTGCACCCCGAGCTGTCCATGTGAGGATGCTGACGGGCCGGAGGTGCGGACGGGGAGGGCCAGTGACGGACGGACGGTCGCGGCGGCGGGAGGACACCCGCCAGCGCCTCTTCGAGGCGGCCGTGGAGCTCATCGCCGAACAGGGCTTCTCGGCGACCACCGTGGACGACATCGCGGCGCGCGCCGGGGTGGCCAAGGGCACCGTCTACTACAACTTCGAGTCCAAGACGGTGCTCTTCGAGGAGCTGCTCCGGCACGGGATCGGCCTGCTCACCGCCGAGTTCCGGGCCGCCGTGGCCGGGCTGCCGCCGCGTGAGGCGCTGGCCGCGCTGGTGCGCGCCGAACTGGAGTACATCCGGCGGTACCGGGCCTTCGCGCAGCTCCTGCTCTCGGAGATGTGGCGGACGAACCGGGAGTGGCAGCAGACGCTGCGGCTGCTGCGCGGCGAGGCGATCGAGGTGATCGCCGAGACGGTCCGGGCCGGGGTGGCCGTCGGTGACCTGCCCGCGGACCTGGACGTGCGGACCGCCTCGTCCGCGCTGTTCGGCGTCGGGCTGGTGGTGGCGGTGGACTGGCTGGTGTTCCAGCCGGACCGGCCGATCGAGGACGTCGAGGAGGCGCTGCTCGGCATCGTCCGCCGGGTCGCCCGGACCTGACCCGGCCGCCCCCCCCGCCCCCGGCGGGCCGTAAATGCGTTGAACCGGACACCCCCACCGAGCAGGCTGAACGTCTCCCCACCGCCTTCCCGAAGGGACTCCGATGCGTCTGCTCCGGGACCTGTGGGTCACCTCGCCCCGCCGCATGGCGGTCGTGACCTGCCTGATCGTGTTCGGCGCCGGCGGTCAGGCCGCCGCCGCCGCGCTGGCCGGTCCCGTCCTGGTGCACCGCGCCGCCGGGTTCTTCGCGCTGCTGGCGGTGGCGCTGGTCGCCGCCGTGCTCACCGACCTCGTGGTCAGCCTGCTGATGGCCGGGCTGACCGCCGACTGGTCCGCCGACGTGCGCCGCCGGCTGTGCCGGGTGGCGTTCGGGCAGGACCTGCCGACCCTGGAGACCACTCCGGTCGGCGAGCTGCTCGACCGCATCGACGGCGATGTCTACCAGGTCGCCGCCGCGGTGCGCAACCAGGGCGTACGGATCGCGCAGGCGCTGACGACGGGCCTGCTCTCGACGGTCGTCGCCCTCGCGGTCTGGTGGCCGGCCGGCGTCGGGATGCTGCTGCTCACGGTGCTGCTCGCGGTCGGCCTGCGCCGGCCCACCGCGCGGATCGCCCCGGCCCGGATGGCCGAGGAGGAGGCGTGGTCCGACCTCGCCGCCGTGATGGAGGAGGCCGTCCACGGCCAGGACGACGTGCGGACCAGCCTGGCCCGGCCGTACGTGCTGCGCCTCTACGCCCGGCGGGCGGCCGAGGTGCTCGACCGGGGCGTCCGCGTGTGGCGGATGTCGGCCCGGGTCACCACGGTGGCCGCCGGCGCGACCCTGGCCGGGATCGCCGCCGTGGTGCTCGGCGGCGCGTGGGCGCTGGTCGCCGGACGGGTCGACGGCGCCCGGCTCACCGCCGTCTGGCTGCTCGCGATCGGGTTCGGCATGACCGTCGAGCACGTCAGCCGGATGGTCCCCGAGCTCCAGTACGCCCTCGGCGCGTGGGGCCGGGTGCAATTGCTGGCGAACTCCCCGCAGGAGCCCGTGGGCGGGGCCGCCCCGACCGAGGGCGACCTGCTGGTCCGCGGCCTCACCTTCCGTTACCCGAGCGCCGAGCCGGACGGCGGGCGCGGCCCCGCGCTGCGCGACGTCCACCTGACCTTCGCCCGTGGCCGCTCGTACGCCCTCGTCGGCCGGACCGGCTCCGGCAAGTCCACCCTGGCGAAGATCCTCACCCGGGCCGTCGACGTGCCGCCGGGGACGGTCTTCCTGGCCGGCCGCGACGTGCGCGACCTCGACGTCGAGCAGCTGCGCCGGTGGATCGCCGTGGTGCCCCAGCGCACGGAGATCCTCGCCGGCACCCTCGCCGAGAACGTCGCGCTGTTCGAGCCGGAACTGCGCGACGCCGCCGCGCGGGCGCTGCACGAGCTGGGCCTGGCGGGCTGGATCGCCGAGCTGCCCGACGGCCTGGAGACCCGGCTCGGCGAGGGTGGGCACGTGCTCTCGGCCGGGCAGGAGCAACTGGTCGCCTTCGCCCGGATCCTGGTGCGCGACCCGCACGTGGTGATCCTCGACGAGGCCACCGCCCGTCTCGACCCGGTCACCGAGGCACGGGTGCAGCAGGCCACCGAGCGGCTGCTGCGCGACCGGATCGGCATCGTCATCGCGCACCGCCTCTCGTCCGTACGCCGCTGTGACGAGGTGGTGGTGATGGCCGACGGGGCGGTGGTCGAGGCGGGTCCGCTGCGGGAGTCGGCCCGCTTCGCCGACCTGCTCGCCAGCAGCCACGCCACCGCGTACGCGCACGCGGGGTCGGGGGCCCGGTCCGGCGGGCTGGACCTGCTGCCCGGCCCGCCGGACCCGTGGCCGCCCACCGGCCCCGACCCGGTGGAGCCGGCGGCCGGGCGGTCGACCGCGCCCGACGGCGACCCGACGCCGGCGGCACCGGCGGAGCCCGAGGCGACGGCCCCGGCGCCGCCCCGGGGGCTGCGGGGCCTGCGCGGGCTGCGGGAGGTCCTGCGGCTGTGCGTCAACGACGCCCGGTACGGGCTGGCCTCGCTCGCGATGTTCGTGCTGCTGGTGGTCCTCGGGATGGACGGGCCGGTGCTGCCCTGGCTCTGGGCCGACCTGGTCGACGGCGTCGGGGACCCCTGGCTGCCGGCGGTGGGGATCGTCGCCGCCCTGCTGGTCACCCTGCCGGTGCACTGGTTCACCGGCTACCGGTTCCCGCAGTGGTGGGTCCGGCAGATGCTGCGGATCAGCCTGCGGCTGGTGCACGGGCAGACCGGGCCGCGCCGGGTCAGCGGGCACACCCCGGCGGAGGTGGTGGCCCAGGGCGGCGACACCGAGCGGGTGGTGCAGCTCGCCGACAACGTGAGCGACCAGGGGATCTCGCTCGTGCTGCTGGCCGCGATGACGGCCGTGACCGGCAGCGTCGTGCCGGGGCTGTTCTTCGCCGGGACGATGGTGGTCTCCGGGCTGGCCGCGACGCTGTTCGGGCCGCGGCTGGAACGCTCCGCCCGGGCCACCGTCGCCGCGCGGGCCGCGTTCGCCACCGCCCTGGTCTCCTCGCTGTCGGCCGCCCGTACGGTGAAACTCGCCGGGGCCACCCGGCCGGTGCTGGCCCACCTGGCCGACCTCGACGTGGTCCGCAGCGACCGGCAACGCCGCGAGATCGCGGTGCAGGTGTGGTCGCGGTCGACCCCGTCGCTGGTCAGCGGCCTGCTGCCGATCGGCGCGTGGGCGCTGTTCCTGGCCGGCGAGCTGTCGGCCGGCGCCACCCTGGTCGCGGTCGCCACCCTGGCGGCGGCCCGCTGGTTCGCCTGGACGACGGCGTCGCTGATCTCGCAGATCCCCTCCGCGCGGGTGTGGACGCGGCGGACGGTGGCGATGACCGGGGTGGCGGCGTACTCGGCGGCGGTGCCGGACGTGGACCTCGGCGCGGGCACCGCGCCGGCGCCGGACGTGCCGCCCCGGCGCCCGCTGCGCCGGCTGGAGCTGACGGGCTTCGGGGTCCGGCACACCGACGGGACGGTGGCCGTCCGCGACGTCGACCTGACGGTGGAACGCGGCCAGCTGGTGCTGGTCGTCGGGCCGGTCGGCTCGGGCAAGTCGTCGCTGCTGCGGGCGCTCGCCGGCATCGCGCCGCACACCGGCCTGCTGACCTGGAACGGCGAGCCGGTCACCGAGCCGGAGCTGTTCCTGCGCCCCAACCAGGTGGGCTACGTCGGCCAGTTGCCCCGGGTGCTCTCCGGCACGGTGGCCGACAACATCACGCTGGGCCACCAGGTGGACGCCGCCGCGGCGGTGTCGACCGCCCAGCTCGACCACGACCTGGCGGCGGCCGGGGGCGGGCTCGGGCTGCTGATCGGGCACAAGGGCACCCGGCTCTCCGGCGGGCAGTTGCAGCGCCTCGCGCTGGCCCGGGCGCTTGCGCCGCGTACCGAGCTGCTGGTCGCCGACGACGTGTCCTCGGCGCTGGACGTCACCACGGAGCTGGCGCTCTGGCAGGCCCTGCGCGAGCACGGGGTGACCGTGGTGGGTTCGACCTCGAAGCGGGCGGCCCTGGTGCGGGCCGACCACGTCGTGGTCCTGCTGTCCGGCACGGTCGCCGCCCAGGGCCCCTGGCGCGACCTGGAACCGCACTGGTCCCACCTGGCCGGCTGACCCGCCCGCCCCGCCCTGGGGTGGGGATGGGGTCAGAGGGCGCGGGTGTACTGGGCGGGCCAGGCGGGGGTGGCGCCGAGCTTGGCGGCGGCGCGGTGCGGCCAGTACGGGTCGCGCAGGAGTTCCCGCCCGAGCAGGACCAGGTCGGCGTCGCCGGCGGCGACGATCTCCTCGGCCTGCTCCGGCTCGACGATCAGGCCGACCGCGCCGGTGGCGACGGCGGCCTCGCGGCGCACCCGGGCGGACAGCGGCACCTGGTAGCCCGGGCCGACGGGGATCGTGGCGGTGCTGGACGCGCCGCCCGAGGAGCAGTCGACGAGGTCGACCCCGGCACCGGCCAGCTCGCCGGCGAGCACCACGCTGTCCTCGACCGTCCAGCCGTCGGGCTCCCAGTCCGTGGCGGAGATCCGGGTCAGCACCGGCACGTCCTCGCCGACCGTCGCGCGGACCGCGCGGGCCACCTCCAGGGTCAGCCGCATCCGGCCGGCCCGGTCCCCGCCCCAGCCGTCCCGCCGCTGGTTGGTCAGGGGCGAGAGGAACTCGTGCAGCAGGTAGCCGTGCGCGGCGTGGATCTCCACGGCGGCGAACCCGGCGTCGACGGCCCGCCCGGCCGCCGCCGCGAACGCCTCGACCACGCCGGCGATCCCGGCCTCGTCCAGGGCGGTCGGCACCCGGTAGTCGGGCCCGAACGGCGTCGACCCGGGGCCGACCGGCGTCCACCCGCCCTCGGCGTCGGGCACCCCGCCCCGGCGCGGCGCCCACGGCCGGTACGTCGACGCCTTGAACCCGGCGTGCGCGAGCTGCACCGCCGGCACGGCGCCGTGCGCCGCGACGAACGCGGTCACCGGCCGCCAGGCGTCGACGTGCGCCCCGGACCAGAGCCCGGTGTCCTGGGGGCTGATCCGCCCCTCCGGCACCACCGCGGTGGCCTCGGTCAGCACCAGGCCGGCGCCGCCGGCCGCCCGGCTGCCCAGGTGCACCAGGTGCCAGTCGGTGGGCAGGCCGTCCGGGCCGGCGGTGTACTGGCACATCGGCGCCAGGGCGATCCGGTTGGGCAGGGTGACCGCGCGCAGGGCCAGCGGCGTGAACAGGACACTCATGTCGCGATCCTCTCTACCGGCCGAGGAGGACCTCCCCACGGAGGTCCTCCTCGGCGTCGACGCTCCCGTCGGTGGTGGACGTCGCCCGGACATCCCGCCAGGGTCGAGGCGGGCGTGGTCCGCCGGGGTCGTGGCGGGCGTGGTCCGCCGGGGCGTGCCGCAGCGGCGTTCCGCGTCGGCGGGCGGGAGGAGTCCTCAGGCCGGGACGGGGCTGAGGTCCTCCGGCCGGCGGGACCGGGCGTCGGCGTTGGAGTCCGCCGGGTCGAGCGGCGAGCGCCGGCCGGCCGAGTCGTACGCGGTCCGGTCCAGCGTGCCCTCGCGGGCCGCGACGACGGTCGGCACCAGCGCCTGACCGGCCACGTTGGTGGCGGTGCGGATCATGTCGAGGATCGGGTCGATCGCCAGCAGCAGGCCGGCGCCGGCCAGCGGCAGGCCCAGCGTGCTCAGGGTCAGCGTGAGCATCACGATCGCGCCGGTCAGGCCGGCGGTGGCGGCCGAGCCGACCACCGACACGAAGGCGATCAGCAGGTAGTCGGTGACGCCGAGGTCCACCCCGAAGACCTGGGCGACGAAGATCGCCGCGAGGGCCGGGTAGATCGCCGCGCAGCCGTCCATCTTCGTGGTCGCCCCGAAGGGCACCGCGAACGAGGCGTACTCGCGGGGGACGCCGAGCCGCTCGACCGAGCGCTGGGTCACCGGCATCGTGCCCACCGAGGAACGGGAGACGAAGGCCAGCTCGATCGCGGGCCAGGCGCCGGCGAAGAAGCGCAGCGGGTTGAGCCGGCCGGCGGCCAGCAGCACCAGCGGGTAGACCACGAACAGCACGATCGCGCAGCCGACGTAGACGGCGGTGGTGAACTTCGCGAGCGGGGCCAGCAGGTTCCAGCCGTACGAGGCGACGGCGTTGCCGATCAGGCCGAGCGTGCCGATCGGGGCGAGCCGGATGACCCACCAGAGCGCCTTCTGGACGATCTCCAGCAGCGCCCGGTTGAGCGCCACGAACGGCTCGGCCTTCTCGCCGACCAGCAGCGCCGCGGCGCCGACGACGAGGGCCAGGAAGACGATCTGGAGCACGTTGCCCTCGACGAACGCGCCGACCGGGTTGGTCGGCACGATGCCGGTGAGGAAGTCGGTCCAGGAGCCTGTTTTCTTCGGGGCGGCGGCGCCGGCGGTGTCCAGGGTGACGCCGCGGCCGGGGTTGGTGAGCAGGCCGAGCCCGATGCCGACGGCCACCGCGACCAACGCGGTGGCGCCGAACCAGAGCAGGGTCTTCAGCGCGAGCCGGGCGGCGTTGGCCACCCCCCGCAGACTGACGACGCTGACCACGATGGCGGTGAAGACCAGCGGCGGCACGGCCAGCTTGAGCAGCTGGACGAAGAGGCCGCCGACGGTGTCGAGGGTGCTGGTGAGCCAGCTCAGGTCGTTGGCGCGGGCGAGGAAGCCGAGCGCCACGCCGAGGACGAGGCCGAGCAGGATCTGCACGGAGAAGGGGATCTTGCGCAGGGCGGAAGCCATGAGGATGTGTCCCAGGGTCTGGAGTGTCGAACGGGGCAGCGTCAGGAGAGCGGCTGCGCCGGACAGATGCCGCTGGCCTGCAGTCGGAGGTCGACATACAGGCGCACGGTGAGGTGCCAGACGTTGGTCATCGCCCGCCGAGGCTATCCCCCCGGCCGCCCGATCGGAAGGATCGACTCCGGTGACGCTCCTTACAGCAGGTGTGGGGAAATGACCCTTTTCTCCGCCGAAGGCGTCAACAGGGTGCCCTTCCCTACCGGCGCAGGGCGATGGTGCCGGCGGTGGCGGCGGCCCAGAGGAGCGCCACCAGGAGCAGCAGTCGCTCCAGCACCCCGACCAGGGCGCCCCGGCCCACCGCGAGCATCGCCAGCCCCACCAACCCGGCCAGCGGCAGCGCCACCGCCGCCGCCCCGGCGGCCAGCCGGCGCAGCGACCGGTCGGCCCCGGGCGGGAAGGCGATCGCCAGCATCGCGAAGACCACCGCCGCGGTCGCGACGATGCTCGCCCCGCCGTGCACCAGGTCGGCCGCCGTGGCCCGCTCGAACGGCGGCAGCGGGCAGCCCGCGCTGCACGTCACCGCGCCCGAGACCAGGGTGCAGACGCTCCCGGCGGCGAGCAGCGCGGCCGCGGCCCGCAGCCCCGCCGGCAGCGCCGCCGCGAGCAGCAGCAGCGCCGCGGCGAGGGCGAAGACCCCGATCCGGTACGCCGGGGCGTACGCGCTGTCGGTGACGCCCGCCTCGCTGACGTACCCGGTCAGGCCCGGGCCGGGACCGGCGACCACGGCGACGGTCACGGCGGTCGCGCCCGCGACGATGCAGCCGGTGGCGGCCGACGCGGCGGCGGCCCGGGCCGGGGAGACGGTGGGGCCCGCCCGGCGCGGCTCGGCCACGCCCGGGGCGATTGTCGGGTCCGCCCGGCGCGGCTCAGCCACGCCCGTGCGGCGTCGTCCAGCCGGAGGTGTCGGGGCCGAGCGGGACGATGCCCGTCGGGTTGATCGCCGCGTGGGTGCCGTAGTAGTGCCGCTTGATGTGGTCGAAGTCGACCGTCTCACCGAAGCCCGGCGTCTGGAACAGGTCCCGCGCGTACGCCCAGAGCACCGGCATCTCGGTGAGCTTCTGCCGGTTGCACTTGAAGTGCCCGTGGTACGCCACGTCGAAGCGGACCAGGGTGGTGAACAGCCGCACGTCGGCCTCGGTGATCGCGTCGCCCATCAGGTAACGCCGGCCCGCCAGCCGCTCCGACAGCGCGTCGAGCCGGGCGAACAGCGCCGTGAACGCCTCCTCGTAGGCGGCCTGGGAGGTGGCGAAGCCGCACCGGTAGACGCCGTTGTTGACGTCCCGGTGGATCTCCGCCATCAGCGCGTCCATCTCCGGGCGCAGCTCCACCGGGTAGAGGTCCGGCGCGCCCGGCCTGTGCAGGCTGCGCCACTCGGTGGAGAGGTCGAGGGTGAGCTGCGGGTAGTCGTTGGTGACCACCCGCCCGGTGCGCGTGTCGACCAGGGCCGGCACGGTGACCCGCCCGGTGTAGTCGGGATCCGTGGCCAGGTACGCCTCGGAGAGGAAGCCGATGCCGAGCACCGGGTCGAACCCGTCCGGGTCGAGGCTGAACCGCCAGCCACGCTCGTCGCGGATCGGGTCGACCGTGCCGAGCGAGATCGCGTCCTGGAGGCCGAGCAGGTTACGGACGATCCGGGCCCGGTGCGCCCAGGGGCAGGCCCGGCACCAGATCAGCCGGTAGCGGCCCGGCTCCAGCGGCCAGCGGTCCTGGTCGTCGGGGCCGCCCCCGGCGGGGGAGGTCGAGTGGGGGGTGACCCGACCGGTGAACCGGTTGGGCTGGCGGACGAACGCGCCACTGCCGCTGGTCTCTGCGCTGAACTGGGCCCGGGCCATGCCGTCAACCTATCCGCTGGGCGCGCGGATATCCTGGCGGCCGGGCGACCCCGTGACCCGGAAGCGCCCGCCCCCCGCCCCTTCCCACCCCCCGAAGGATCGCGCTGATGACCGTGGCATACCTGGTGGCCGGTGTCCGCACCCCGATCGGCCGGTACGGCGGCGCCCTCGCCGGCGTCCGCCCCGACGACCTGGCCGCGCACGTGATCCGCGAGCTGGTCGCCCGGCACCCGTCCGTGGACTGGGCGCGGGTGGACGACGTGGTCCTGGGCTGCGCCAACCAGGCCGGGGAGGACAACCGCAACGTGGCCCGGATGGCGGCGTTGCTCGGCGGGCTGCCCGAGGAGGTGCCCGGCAGCACGGTCAACCGGCTCTGCGGTTCCGGCCTCGACGCCCTGGCCACCGCCGCCCGGTCGATCGTGGCCGGCGAGGCCGACCTCGTCGTGGCCGGCGGGGTGGAGAGCATGAGCCGCGCCCCGTTCGTGATGCCGAAGGCGACGACCGCGTACTCCCGCAACGCCGAGGTCTACGACACCACCATCGGCTGGCGGCTGGTCAACCCCCTGATGAAGAAGCACTGGGGCATCGACTCCATGCCGGAGACCGCGGAGAACGTCGCCGCCGAGTACGGCGTCGGCCGGGCCGAGCAGGACGAGTTCGCGTACCGGTCGCAGCAGCGGGCCGCGAAGGCGCAGGCCGACGGCCGGTTCGCCGAGGAGATCGTGCCGGTGACCGTGCCGGCGGGGCGGCGCGAGACGAAGCTCGTCGAGGTCGACGAGCACCCCCGGGAGACCTCGCTGGAGAAGTTGGCCGCGCTGCCCACCCCGTTCCGCGAGGGCGGCACGGTGACCGCCGGCAACTCCTCCGGCGTCAACGACGGCGCGGTGGCGCTGCTGGTCGCCTCCGAGGCGGCCGTGACCCGGTACGGCCTGACCCCGCTGGCCCGGTTCGCCGGGGCCGCCGCGGCCGGCGTACCGCCCCGGACCATGGGCGTTGGGCCGGTGCCGGCCACCCGGAAGCTGCTCGACCGGCTCGGCGTCGGCCTCGACGCGGTCGACGTGATCGAGCTGAACGAGGCGTTCGCCGCGCAGTCCGTCGCGGTGCTGCGCGAGCTGGGCCTGCCCACCGACGCCGAGCACGTCAACCCGAACGGCGGGGCGATCGCGCTCGGGCACCCGCTCGGCGCGAGCGGCGCCCGGCTGGCCCTGACCGCCGCGCTGGAGCTGCGCCGCCGGGGCGGGCGGCGGGCGCTCGCCACCATGTGCGTCGGCGTGGGGCAGGGCATCTCGCTGCTGCTGGAGTCCGCCGGCTGACCCCGTCGCCGGCCGGAGGGCGGCCGGCCCGTCCTGGGCCCGCCGCCCCCGCCGGCCGGAGGGGGCGCGGGGCGTGCCCGGCCGGCGCCCGGGTGTCCGGTCGGTGACGGACACCGGACGGGCCGACGAAGTGGGTCATGGGACCTCCCCGTGCAGGGAGTGGGCGGCCTAGAGTGGTGAGCACCACTCGATCCGCGGGTCGGCCGGTGTGGCTCCGCGTGCCCCCCACGCGCCCCCGACGCCGGTTCCCTCCCGCACCGCGGCGACGACATGGGGTGCAGCAGTGCAGATGCCGGACGGACTTCCCGCCGAGATCGACCTCTCCCGGCCGAGCGCGGCCCGGGTCTACGACTACTTCCTCGGCGGGGCGCACAACTTCGAGATCGACCGGCAGCTCGCCGAGCAGATCGCCGGCATGACCCCCAACCTGGCGGCCACCATGCGCGCCGGCCGCGAATTCCTGCGCCGGGCCGTGCGTACGCTGCTGGACGCCGGGATCGACCAGTTCCTCGACATCGGCTCCGGCATCCCGACCGTCGGCAACGTGCACGAGGTCGCCCAGACGGCCAACCCGAAGGCCCGGGTGGTCTACGTCGACATCGACCCGGTCGCGGTGGCGCACAGCCGGGAGCTGCTCGCCGGCAACGAGCTGACCGGAGTGATCCACGCCGACCTGCGCGAGCCGGAGCGGATCCTGACCGAGGCCCGTGAGCTGGCGCTGCTCGACTTCAGCCGGCCGCTGGGCATCCTGCTCGCCGGGGTGGTGCACTTCATCCCGGACGCCGACCGACCCGGCGACGTCCTGGCCACCCTGCGGGCCGCCGCCGCCCCGGGCAGCTTCCTGGTCATCTCGCACTCCACCTTCGAGGACCAGCCGCAGGAGATGCTCGACGCGCAGCGCCTCTCGGCGCGTACCGACACCGAGATCACGCTGCGCTCGCGGGCCGAGGTCACCAGCTTCTTCGGCGACTGGACGATCCTGGAGCCGGGCGTGGTGCACATGCCGCTCTGGCGTCCGGACTCGCCGTCCGACGTGGACGACCAGCCGGAGCGGTTCGGCGCCTTCGGCGGCGTCGCCCGGTACGACCAGCCCACCGCCTGAGCCCATGGGCGCCGTCCCGGAGCCCGGTGGCGACGACCTCAGCCGGTCGGGCGCCCTGCGGTACGCGGCCGAGTGGTCCCGGGCGGTGCGCCGGCTCGGTTTCGTGCCGCTCAGCGCGGCCGAGACCGAGCGGCTGCTGCACCTGCACACCGTCCGGCTGGCGCAGGCCGTGCTCGCCGAGCCCTTCTCGGCCCTGCCGGCCGAGAAGGTCGGGCGCGCACTGGTCGAGGAGCACCTGACGGAGCCGCGGGTGCTCGACTGGTCGGTGCGGTCCCTCGGCGAGCGCTTCCTGCCCGAGGTGCTGCCCGCCCGGGCGCACCACGACGAGACGGTGGAGCGGGTCGCGGCCGTGCAGGGCGGGCTGGCCGCCGGGTTCGCCCGCGCCCTGCGCGACCGCACCTTCGCCCAGCAGGAGCGGATCGCCCGCTCGGCGTGGCAGGCGCGGGACGAGGTGGAGCAGGCCCTGCGTGACAGCGAGGCCCGGTTCCGGGCGGTCTTCGTCGGGGCGCCCACGGGCATCGGCATCGCCGGCGTCGACGGTCGGATCATCGACGTCAACCAGGCGTTCGCGGACATGCTCGGCTACTCCGTCGCGGAGCTGCGGCAGATCAACGTGGCGTCGCTGTTCCACGCCGACGACGCGGCCGGGATGTGGGAGCTCTACCAGGAGCTGGTCGAGGGCAAGCACGACAGCGCCCGGGTGGAGAAGCGCTACCACCGCAAGGACGGCAGCGTGGTCTGGACCGACCTGTCCGTCTCGCTGATCCGGCACGACGACGGCCGGCCCCGGTTCACCGTCGCGATGATCGAGGACATCACCGAGCGGTACGAGCTCCAGCAGCGGCTGCGCTTCCAGGCGCTGCACGACCCGCTCACCGGCCTGCCCAACCGGACCCTGTTCTTCGAGACGCTGGGCCGGGTCTTCGAAACGGCCGACGCGGAGCACCGCGTCGGGGTCTGCTTCCTCGACCTGGACGGCTTCAAGGCGGTCAACGACAGCCTCGGCCACGACCTCGGTGACCGGCTGCTCGTGATGATCGCCCGGCGGCTCGCCGAGTGCGTCGCCGGGCGCGGCCACCTGGTCGCCCGGATGGGCGGGGACGAGTTCGTCATCCTGGTCGACGACGGCACCGGCATCGACGACGCGGTGGCCGTCGCCGAGGCGGCGCTGGCCGCCGTGTCCGCCCCGGTCCGGATCGGCGAGCACCAGCTCGCCGTCTCGGCGAGCGTCGGCATCGTCGAGTGTCCCGTCGGCGGGACGAGCGCCTCGGAGCTGATGAAGGCCGCCGACACCACGCTCTACTGGGCGAAGGCGGAGGGCCGCGGCCGGTGGGCGGTCTACGACCCGGAGCGCGGCGCCCGGGACATCGCCCGCTCCGCGCTGGCCGCCGGGCTGCCGGCGGCGCTGGACCGGGACGAGTTCGTGCTCCACTACCAGCCGATCGTGTCCCTGCTGGAGGGCTCGATGCTGGCCGTGGAGGCGCTGGTCCGCTGGCAGCACCCGGAGCTGGGGCTCATCGGACCGGACCGGTTCATCGGGCTGGCGGAGGAGACCGGCCTGATCGTCCGGCTCGGCGAGTGGGTGCTGCGGCAGGCGTGCCGGGACGCGGAGGAGTGGCGGCGCGAGTTCCCCGCGGCCCGGCTGGTGGTCAGCGTCAACCTGGCCGCCCGGCAGGCCGACGACCCGCGGATCGTGGAGACCGTCGCCGACGCGCTGGCCTCCACCGGGCTCCCGGCCGGGCTGTTGCAGCTGGAGCTGACCGAGAGCGCCGTGATGGGCACCGCGGGGGAACCGCTGCGGTCGCTGCACCGGCTGGCCGCGCTGGGCGTACGGCTGGCGATCGACGACTTCGGCACCGGCTACTCGAACCTGGCGTACCTGCGGCGGCTGCCGATCCACTGCCTCAAGCTGGCCGGCCCGTTCGTCGAGGGGATCCGGGGCGACGGTCCGGAGGCGGCCACCGACCACCGGGACGAGCGGATCGTGGACGCGCTGGTGCGGCTGGCGCACGCGTTGGAGCTGTGGGTCACCGCGGAGGCGGTCGAGACCGGGGTGCAGGCCGAACGGCTGCGGGCGCTGCGCTGCGACACCGGGCAGGGGCGGTACTTCGGCCCGCCGGCGCCGGCGGCGGAGATCACGGCCCGGCTGCGCGGCGGCGGGCACGGAGCCGCGGCATGAGCCTCACCGACACCGAGGCGGCCGTCGCCGTCCTCGCCGCGTTGGCCGTCCTCGCCGGGCTGGCCGGCGTGGTGGTGCCCGGCCTGCCGGCGCTGCCGCTGTGCTGGGGCGGGGTGCTGGTCTGGGCGCTCTTCGGCGGCGCCGGGCCGGGGCGCTGGGCGGTGCTCGCCGCCGCCACGGTGGTCGTCGCCGGTGGCACCGTCGTGAAGTACGCCTGGCCGGGGCGGAACCTGAAACGCAGTGGGGTGCCCACCTCGTCGCTGCTCGCCGGCGGCGTGCTGGGACTGGTCGGCTTCTTCGTCGTGCCGGTGGTCGGGCTGGTGCTCGGCTTCGTCGGCGGGGTGTGGGCGGCGGAGCGACTGCGGCTGGGCGACTCCCGGCTGGCCTGGCCGGCGACGAAGCAGGCCGTGGCGGCGGCCGGCCTGTCCATGCTGGTCGAGTTCCTCGCCGGCCTGCTCGTGGCGGCCCTCTGGGTCGCCGGTCTGCTGCTGACCTGACGGGTCCGCGCCGACCTTCACCTTCGTCGGCGTGGTGGTGGTGGGGCGGCGGCGCGGGGCGGGCGTCGGGTACGGCGCAGCGCCGCACGGGTGAGAGAGAGGTGACGTGCCCCGCGCCGCCGCGGTGCCGGGGCGGTCCGAGCGCCCGGCGGTGGCCCGTCGCGATCGGGCCTGGTCACGGGCTCAAGCATGCGGCGTACGCGCCCGGACGGCAACGCAATTTGCCCGCTCGCCGGGCCGGTCGGCGGGAGCGCCCCGCGGGCCGGCCGGCGAGTGCGCAGCCCCCTGGCTGGCCACCGATGGTCCCCTCCGCCCGCCTGTCGAGCTGCCCCATCAGGTGGGGCACCCGGCCCGGCCCGGTTACGGTTCGGCCTGGTCTGGCCAAGTTCCGCCCGGCACGTCCGGGTCCGGTCCGGGGACCGGCCGGGCTACGTCCGGCGGGGCCACACGCGGCGGGGGCCGGGCGACAGGCCGGCCAGTGCGCCCGGCGCACCCACCCGGGCGGTTGCCGGGATCCGGGGCTGGGCATTGACGGTGGTCAGGTTAGCCAGTAGACCTTGGTGATGGAGGCCCGCCGATGAGGAAAGCTCCGATCACGTTGGAACAACTGCGGGTCGCCATCGCCGAGGGCGAGATCGACACCGTGGTGCTGGCCCTGGTGGACATGCAGGGCCGGTTGCAGGGCAAGCGGTTCCACGCCCCCTACTTCCTCGACCACGTCGTCGCGCACGGCAGCGAGGGCTGCAACTACCTGCTCGCCGTGGACGTCGACATGAACACCGTCGACGGGTACGCGATGTCGAGCTGGGAACGCGGCTACGGCGACTTCGCCATGGTGCCGGACCTCGACACGCTGCGTCGGGTGCCCTGGCAGCCGGGCAGCGCGCTGCTCCTGGCGGACCTGGCCTGGCTGGACGGGTCAGGTCCGGTGGCCGCCTCGCCCCGGCAGATCCTGCGCCGTCAGCTGGACCGGATGGCGGGGCACGGGCTGACCGCGTACGCCGGCACGGAGTTGGAGTTCGTGCTGTTCCGCGACTCCTACGAGGACGCCTGGCGGCGCGGCTACCGGGAGCTGACCCCCGCCAACCAGTACAACGTGGACTACTCCCTGCTCGGCACCGCCCGGGTGGAGCCGCTGCTGCGCCGCATCCGCCGGGAGATGGCAGGGGCGGGGCTGACCCCCGAGAGCGCGAAGGGGGAGTGCAACCTGGGCCAGCACGAGATCGCCTTCCGCTACGACGAGGCGGTGGCCTGCGCCGACCACCACGTCATCTACAAGAACGGGGCGAAGGAGATCGCCGCCCAGGAGGGCATGTCGATCACCTTCATGGCCAAGCCGAACGAGCGGGAGGGCAACTCCTGCCACATCCACTTCTCCCTGCGTGACGCGGACGGCCGGTCGGCGCTGCTCGGCGACGGGCCGGCGCACCTGTCGGCGACCGGGCGGCGGGTGCTGGCCGGGCTGCTCGCCACCATGCAGGAGTTCAGCCTCCTGTTCGCCCCGAACGTCAACTCCTACAAGCGCTACCAGCCCGGATCGTTCGCCCCGACCGCGCTGCGGTGGGGCACGGACAACCGCACCTGCGCCCTGCGGCTGGTCGGGCACGGGCAGGGCATGCGGGTGGAGAACCGGGTCCCGGGGGCGGACGTGAACCCGTACCTGGCCATCGCCGCGCTGGTCGCCGGCGCCGTGCACGGCATCGAGCGCGGGCTGGAGCTGGGCGAGGAGTGCACAGGCAACGCGTACGACGACCCGGCCGCCGAGCGGGTCCCCGGCACGCTGCGCGACGCCCTCGCCCGGTGGGAGTCCTCGACGGTGGCGGGGGAGGCGTTCGGCGACGAGGTGGTGGCGCACTACGCAAACCAGGCGCGCGTCGAGCTGGCCGCCTTCGACGCCGCCGTGACCGACTGGGAGCTCTTCCGTGGCTTCGAACGCCTCTGACCTCGACCGCGTGATCGACGGGAAGGGGTGGTCCGTGACCGAGGTGGTGAATCCGGCGACGGGCGAGGTGGTCGCTGTCGTGCCGTCGGCGTCGGTCGACGAGGTCGACGCGGCGATCGGGCGGGCGGACGCGGCGTACCCGCGGTGGCGGGCGGTGGCGCCGGGGGACCGGGCGCGCCTGCTACGCCGGTTCGCCGCGCTGGTGGACGCGCACCTGGAGGAGCTGGCGCAGCTGGAGGTGCGCAACTCGGGGCACACCGTCGGCAACGCGCGGTGGGAGGCGGGCAACGTCCGGGACGTGCTCGACTACTACGCGGGCGCGCCGGAGCGGCTGACCGGGCGGCAGATCCCGGTGCCGGGCGGGCTGGACGTGACGTTCCACGAACCGCTCGGCGTGGTCGGGGTGATCGTGCCGTGGAACTTCCCGATGCCGATCGCCGCCTGGGGCTTCGCGCCAGCGTTGGCGGCCGGCAACACGGTGGTGCTCAAACCCGCCGAGTTGACCCCGCTGACCGCGCTGCGCCTGGCCGAGCTGGCCCGCGAGGCGGGGCTGCCCGAGGACGTGTTCACGGTGCTGCCGGGAGCCGGGCCAGTGGTGGGGGAGCGCTTCGTCACCCACCCCGCCGTCCGCAAGGTCTGCTTCACCGGCTCCACCGAGGTCGGCACCCGGATCATGGCCGGCTGCGCCGCCCAGGTGAAGCGGGTGACGCTGGAGCTGGGCGGCAAGAGCGCCAACCTGGTCTTCGCCGACGCCGACCTGGAGAAGGCGGCGGCGACCGCCCCGTACGCCGTCTTCGACAACGCCGGCCAGGACTGCTGCGCCCGGTCCCGGATCCTGGTCCAGCGGCCGGCGTACGACCGCTTCCTGGAGCTGCTCGAGCCGGCGGTGCGGGCGTTGCGGGTGGAGGATCCGACCCGGGAGACCGCCGAGATGGGCCCGCTCATCTCCGCCGGCCAGCGGGACCGGGTCGCGGGGTACGTCGACGGGGCGACCGTCGCCTTCACCGGCTCCCGCCCCGACGGCCCCGGCTTCTGGTACGCCCCGACGGTGCTGCTCGCCGACTCCACGGCGGACCGGCACTGGCGGGAGGAGGTCTTCGGCCCGGTCGTCTCGGTGCTCCCGTTCGACGACGAGGCCGACGCGGTGCGGCTCGCCAACGACACCGAGTACGGCCTGTCCGGCTCGGTCTGGACCCGGGACGTGGGTCGCGCCGTCCGGGTGGCGCGGGCGGTCGAGGCGGGCAACCTCAGCGTCAACTCGCACTCCTCGGTGCGGTACTGGACCCCCTTCGGCGGCATGAAGCGCTCCGGGCTGGGCCGCGAGCTGGGCCCGGACGCGCTGCACGCCTTCACCGACGTCAAGAACGTGTTCATCGCAACGGAGGAGTGAGGCGCGTGCAGGGTCGTCTTCAGGACCGGGTGGCCGTGGTCACCGGTGCGGGCAGCGGGATCGGGCTGGCCACCGTGCGGCGGTTCGCCGCCGAGGGGGCGCGGGTGGTCTGCGTGGACATCGACCCGGAGGCCGGCAAGCGGGCCGCCGACTCCGTGGGCGGCGAGTTCGTCGCGGCGGACGTCGCCGACGAGGCGGCCGTACGGGACCTCTTCGACGGGGTGGCCGAGCGGCACGGGCGGGTCGACATCGCGTTCAACAACGCCGGCATCTCCCCGCCGGAGGACGACTCCATCCTGGAGACCGGGCTGGACGCCTGGGAGCGGGTGCTGCGGGTCAACACCACGAGCGTCTACCTCTGCTGCAAGCACGTCATCCCGCACATGCGCCGGCAGGGCAAGGGCTCGATCGTCAACACCGCCTCGTTCGTGGCGCTGATGGGGGCGGCCACCTCGCAGATCGCGTACACGGCGAGCAAGGGCGGGGTGCTGGCGATGACCCGGGAACTGGGCGTGCAGTTCGCCCGGGAGGGCATCCGGGTCAACGCGCTCTGCCCCGGCCCGGTCGCCACCCCGCTGCTGCTGGAGCTCTTCGCCGCCGATCCGGAGCGCGCGGCCCGCCGGCTGGTGCACGTGCCGATGGGGCGGTTCGGCAGGCCGGAGGAGATCGCCGCCGCGGTGGCCTTCCTCGCCAGCGACGACGCCTCCTTCATGACCGCCGCGCAGTTCGTGGTCGACGGCGGCATCACCGGCGCGTACGTCACCCCGCTGTGAGCCCGCGCCCTCCGCATGGCGGGGGAGGCGCTGTCGGGCAGCCGACGGCCGGCCGAGGTGGACGTAACCAGCGACCAGGGCGTGGCATGCGTTACGTTGCTGGCCCGTCAGGGTATTGAGCGGGGCACGGCCGGACGGATCATCGGGCCGAGGCGGGCAAGGCCGGAGCGGGAGGCTGCATGAGCTCGGCCCAGGGGGGCGTGGACGAGGGGTGCCCGTCCGGCCGCGTCCGGGAAGCGGAGTTTCCCCCGCTGCTCGCCGCGGCGTTCGCGGCCGGCGGCGAGATGGGCGAGCGGATGCGCGCGTTCGACTGGTCCACCACCCCGCTGGGCACCCCGGACCGCTGGCCGGCGGCGCTCTGCGCGGCGGTCGGCATGATGCTCGCCTCCAGTGCCCAGATCGTCATGTTCTGGGGCGAGGAGCAGCTCGCCTTCTACAACGACGCCTACCGGCCGACGATCGGCGGCAAGCACCCGGACGTGCTGGGCCAGCCGGCCCGCGAGCACTGGGCGGAGACCTGGGACGTGCTCGGGCCGCTGCTGGAGGGCGTCCGGCGCGGCTGCCGGTCGTACCGGGCCGAGGACCATTCCTTCCCGCTCGACCGGCACGGCTTCCTCGAGGAGACGTACTTCGACGTCTCGTACGACCCGATCCTGGGCGCCGACGGCACCGTCGACGGCATCTTCTGCATCGTCAACGAGACCACCGGCCGGGTGCTCGGCGAGCGCCGGCTGCGGCTGCTGGCGGAGCTGGGCAGCGAGCTGGCCGAGGTGGGCAGCACGGCGGAGCTGGGCCGGGCCGCCGCCGCGGTGTTCGACCGGCACCGGCCGGACGTGCCGTTCGCCCTGGTGCACCTGCCCGACGACACCGGCCACCTCGCGCTGGCGGGGCGCAGCGGCGTCGACGCCGCTGCGGTCACCACGCCGTCCCCGGCGTCGCTCGCCGAGGTCGCCGCCGGCGGCGCCGCCACCACCGTCGCCGTGACGGACCTGCTCGCCCGGGTCCCGGCCGACGCGACCGAGCGGGCGCTGGTGCTGCCGGTCACCGCGGCGAGCGAGACCGTCGGGACGCTGGTCGTCGGCCTCGCCCGCCGGTTGCCGCTGACCGACGAGTACCGCGACTTCTTCGACCTGGTCGCCGCGCAGGTCTCCCGGGCCGTCGGCAAGCAGCAGGCGTACGAGCACCAGCGCGCCCGCGCCGCCGAGCTGGCCGCCCTCGACCGGGCCAAGACCAACTTCTTCGCCAACATCAGCCACGAGTTCCGCACCCCGTTGACCCTGGTGCTCGGCCCGCTGGAGGACCTGCTCGCCGACCCGGCGCTGCCCGGGGCGTACACGGACCGGCTCACCACCATGCACCGCAACGCGCTGCGGCTGCTCAAGCTCGTCAACACGGTGCTCGACTTCTCCCGGCTGGAGTCCGGTCGGCTGGCCGCCCACTACCAGCCGACCGACCTGGCGGACTACACCTCCCGGCTGGCCAGCACGCTCCGTTCGGCGACCGAGCGGGCCGGGCTGCGCCTGGTGGTGGACTGCCCGCCGCTGCCGGCACCGGTCTTCGTGGACCGGGACATGTGGGAGAAGATCGTCCTCAACCTGGTGTCGAACGCGGTGAAGTTCACCTTCGACGGGGAGATCCGGGTGCGGGTCCGCGCCGTCGACGGCGCCGCCCGGCTGGAGGTCGCCGACACCGGCGTCGGCATCGTCCCCGAGGAACTGCCGCAGGTCTTCGAGCGCTTCCACCGGGTGCCGGGGGCGCGCTCGCGCACCCACGAGGGCACCGGGATCGGTCTGGCGCTGGTCCGCGAGCTGGTCGAGATGCACGGCGGCGAGGCGGCCGTCAGCAGCCGCGTCGACGAGGGCAGCACGTTCACCGTGACCGTCCCCTTCGGCACCGGGCACCTGCCGCCCGAACGGGTCGCCGACGCCGGCCCCCCGGCGCCGGTCGAGCTGGTGCGGGCCGACCAGTACGTGGCGGAGACCGCCCGCTGGGCCGACGCCGCGGGAGCCGGGGCGACCCGGGTGGCCGGGGCGGGTGCCGCCGGGCGGATCCTGGTCGCCGACGACAACGCCGACCTGCGCGAACACGTCACCCGGCTGCTCTCCCCGTCGTGGGAGGTGGTCGCGGTGACCGACGGCGTGGAGGCGCTGCGGCTGGCCGTCGACGGCGCGTTCGACCTGGTGCTGACCGACGTGATGATGCCCCGGCTGGACGGCTTCGGGCTGGTCGCCGCGCTGCGTGCGGACGCGCGTACCCGGCACGTGCCGATCGTGCTGCTCTCGGCCCGTGCCGGCTCCGCCGAGGCGGTCGCCGGGCTCTCGGCCGGCGCCGACGACTACCTCACCAAGCCCTTCTCCGGCCAGGAGCTGATCGCGCGGGTCCGGGCCAACGTCGAGCTGGGCCAGCTGCGCGGCCAGATCATCCGCGGGCTACGGGCGCTGGCCGACGCCGCGGTGGCGGTCAACACCGCCCGATCCACGGCCGACGTGCTCCAGGTCGCCGCGCGGCACGCGCTCAGCCTCGCCGAGGCCGCCCGGGTGGTGGTCTCGGCGACCGGGATGCGCTTCGAGGCCGACGGCGGCGGGTCGACCCCCGTCGAGCCGTCCTTCGTGCTGCCGCTGACCGGCACCGTCGGCGAGCAGCTCGGCGAGCTGCGGGTCTGGCGGCCGGACGGCGACGGCGCCCACACCGACGAGGCCGCGCTCACCCAGCTCGCCCGGCTGGTCGGCGTGCGGCTGGAGAACGCCCAGCTCTACGAGGCCGAGCACCGCATCGCCACCACGCTCCAGCACAGCCTGCTGCCCCGGTCGCTGCCGCAGCTGCCGGGCGCCGTCGTCGCCGGCCGCTACCTGCCGGGCAGCGCCGACGTGGAGGTCGGCGGAGACTGGTACGACGTCGTCGCCCTGGGCGACGACGAACTGGTGCTGGCCATCGGCGACGTGGTGGGCAAGGGCGTCCGCGCGGCCGCGGCGATGGGCCAGCTCCGCAACGCGCTGCGGGCGTACGTGCTGGAGGGGTTCGACCCGGGGGAGTCGCTGACCCGGCTCAACCGGCTGGTCGGGACGACGGAGGCGCGCTCCTCCGCCACCGTGCTCTGCCTCTGGTTTAGCCCGCGCACCGGCCGGCTGCGGTACGCCAGCGCGGGCCACCCCTCGCCGCTGCTGATCCGGGGAGACGACGTGGCGTTCCTGCACGACCGGGCACTCGGCCCGCCCGTCGGGGCGATCCCGGACACGTCCTACCGGACGGTCGAGGGAGAGCTGACCCCGGGCAGCCGGCTGCTGCTCTACACCGACGGGCTGATCGAGGACCGGCAGCTCGACATCGACGACGCGCTGGCCCGGCTCAGGCAGGACGCGGCGACGCCCGGCGAGCACGTGACGGACGTGATCGACGCCGTGGTCCGGCGGATCGCCGGGCGGCCCCTGCGCGACGACGTCGCGGTGCTGGCCCTGGAGGCGGCGGAACCCAACCGGTTCGCGCTGCGGCTGCCGGCCGACCCCGCCCGGCTCAGCGTGCTGCGCAAGCGGCTGGAGGACTTCCTCGTCGCCCACTTCGTCAACGAGACGGACCTGTTCGACCTGACCGTCGCCGTCTCCGAGGCGGCCGCCAACGCCATCGAGCACCCCGTCGACCCCGCGGAGCCGACGATCGCCGTCGAGGTGGTCATCGAGGATCGCACCGTGCTGGCCACCGTGCGCGACAGCGGGCGGTGGCGGGAGTCGACCGGGTCGGGCTTCCGCGGGCGGGGGTTGTCCCTCATCAAGGCGCTGGGGGAGCTGTCGGTCACGCGTACCCCCGAGGGGACGGAAGTGACGCTGCGCCGGCGGCTGGCGGACTGAGCACCCGCCCGGCGGCGGCCGGAGCGGCGCGGCCCGAGGTCAGGCCGGGTGGAGCCAGGTCTGCTCGCCCAGCCCGGCGATGTCCAGCACGCGGCGGACCTGCCGGGACGGCAGGACGGCGAGGGCGTCGGGGAACTGCTGGGCGAGCCGGACCACGGCGTGGATCGCCGCCGAGTCGAAGAAGGTGACCGCCCGCAGGTCGAGCGTCACCCGCTCGGCCGGCTCCCGCAGCACGGTCTGGACCATCGTGTCGGCGGTGGCCATGTCGACCTCGCCGGTCACCACGACGCGGACGTGACCACCGTCGGCCTCCGCGCTGGCGGAGAATACGGGAGGCGCGCCGTCCCCTTGATCCACGCAGCCACAATGGCACAGCCTCCCGGGCGCGGCAACAACCGGGCCGGGCGGGCGGTGGCGGGGGCCGCCCGACCCCGCGGCGATAGGCTTGCGTCATGACCGTCCGTGCGCCGCTGACCCCAGGCACGCTCTCCCCGTTGCGGCCCGTGCCCGCCCACATCGTCCGCCCGGAGTACGTGGGCAAGAAGCGTCCCCAGGAGTGGCGCGGCTCGCACGTGCAGACCCCGGAGACCGTCGAGAAGATGCGGATCGCGGGTCGGCTCGCCGCCCAGGCCACCCAGCTCGCGGGTGAGCACTGCAAGCCCGGCGTGACCACCGACGAGATCGACCGGGTCGTGCACGAGTTCCTCTGCGACCACGGCGCCTACCCGTCGACGCTGGGCTACAAGGGCTTCCCCAAGTCCTGCTGCACCAGCCTCAACGAGGTGATCTGCCACGGCATCCCCGACTCCACCGTGCTCGCCGACGGCGACATCATCAACGTCGACGTCACGGCGTACATCAACGGGGTGCACGGCGACACCGACGCCACCTTCTGCGTCGGCGAGGTCAGCGAGGAGGCCCGACTGCTGGTCGAGCGGACCCACGAGGCGATGATGCGCGGCATCCGCGCGGTCGCCCCGGGCCGCCAGATCAACGTGGTCGGCCGGGTCATCGAGTCGTACGCGAAGCGCTTCGGCTACGGCGTGGTCCGCGACTTCACCGGCCACGGCATCGGCGAGTCCTTCCACAGCGGGCTCTACGTGCCGCACTACGACAGCCCCCGCCCGACCGACGTGATGGAGCCGGGGATGACGTTCACGATCGAGCCGATGATCACCCTCGGCACCCACCAGTACGACATGTGGGACGACGGCTGGACGGTGGTCACCAAGGACCGCAAGTGGACCGCGCAGTTCGAGCACACCATCGTGGTGACCGAGGACGGCCACGAGATCCTCACACTGCCGTGACCGACACCCCGGCGGCGCTGCGCGAGGCGCACCACGCGGACGTGTCCGGCGGCTGGCTGCGGCCCGCCGTCTTCGGCGCGATGGACGGCCTCGTCACCAACATCGCCCTGATCGCGGGCGTCGGCGGCGGCGGGGTGTCGCCCCGCAGCATCGTGCTCACCGGCACCGCCGGCCTGGTGGCCGGCGCCATCTCGATGGGGCTGGGGGAGTACACGAGCGTCCGCTCGGCCAACGAGCAGGTCGCGGCCGAGGTGGCCAAGGAACGCCGCGAGCTGGAGCGGCACCCCGAGGCGGAGGCGCGCGAGCTGGCCGAGGCGTGGGTCGCCCGGGGCCTGCCGCACGACCTCGCCACGCAGGTCGCCGAGGCCGTGCGGCGCAACCCGGAGGAGGCGCTGCGGGTGCACGTCCGGGAGGAGCTGGGCGTCGACCCCGACGACCAGCCCAGCCCGTGGGCGGCCGCGATCTCGTCGTTCCTGTTCTTCTCGGTCGGGGCCCTGGTGCCGCTGCTGACCTACCTGTTCGGCTCGACCAGCCTCTGGCTGGCGCTGGCCGTCGGTGGGCTCGGGCTCTTCGCGGCCGGGGCGGTGGTCGCCCGGTTCACCGCCCGGGCCTGGTGGTCCGGCGGCCTGCGCCAGCTCCTGCTGGGCGCCGCGGCGGCCGGCGCCACCTACCTCGTCGGCGCCCTCATCGGCGTCCAGGGCGCCCTCGGCTGATCCCCGCCGCGCCCCGGGTCGGCGCGGAGCCGGTCGTACGCGCTCCGGTTCGTCCGCAGGGGCGGCATACCGCCGCCGCGCGGCGGGTCAGCCGTCGAGAAGGTCGTCGACCGTGCCGTCGACGGGTCGGCCCCGCGCCGTCAGCTCCGCCGCCTGGCGGGCCAGCACTGCGCCCACCTCGGTCATGTCCGCGCCGGCCAGGCCGGTGCGCCGCACGGCGTCCCCGGGGTCGCGGAAGTAGGTGCGGCTGAGCAGCCCGTTCACGGTGGCCGCCGCCAGCCGTGCCTCGCCGAGCATCAGCAGGGCCTGGTCGGTCTCGTACCACCCGGCCAGCCGGGCCGCCCGGGCGTGCGCCGCGCTGCCCCTGTACCACGCCTGCCGGGCCGCCGTGCTGAACTCGGCCGGCCGGGCACGGGCCAGCCGGCCCAGGTGCTCGTCCCGGAGCGTGCGCAGCCAGCCGGTCGGGTCGTGCAGCGCCCGGGTGCTGACGTACCGGTCGGCGGTCAACGGCCAGAGCGGGGAGATCAGCCGGGCCTGGCGGAGGTAGTCGTCCGCGCCGGCCACGGTCAGGTCGACCAGCACGCCGTCGACCCGCCGGGTCGCCGGGGGCGGGCCGCCGCCGGGCCGGTAGGTCACCACCAGCAGCCCGACCTCGCCGTCCCCGCCGCCGTCGTCGTCGCCGTGCGCGAGCGGGCCGTGCACGGCGACGGCGAGCACGTCGGCCGGGAAGCGCCGGCGGGCGGCGTCGGCGACCCGCTCGGCCACCGCCCAGCGTGGATCGCCCAGGTGCGGGTCGCCGCCGGAGGCCACGTCGTCCACGTCCACGCCGACCACCTCACGCCCTCGCCGACCGGGCCGCCCGTCGCGAGCCGGCCCGCGGTGTCGCGGCGGCGCAGGTCACCGCACCAGCCTAGTCGCGCCCGCCCGATCCGCCCGGCCCGCCGCGCCCGGTGGGGACCAGCCGGAAGAGGAGGATCTCCCGGCCGCCGGCCCGCCGCACGTACGTCTGGTAGGCGGGCCACTGGTCGACCAGCAGCCGCCACAACCGCTCCCGTTCGGCGCCCGTGGCGGCCTCGGCGCGTACCGGGACCCGACGGCCCTTCACGTCCACCTCGGCGGCCGGGTCGGCGAGCAGGTTCAGCGCCCAGCCCGGCTGGTGGGTCTGGCCGAAGTTCGTGCCGACCACCACGTACGCGCCGCCGTCGGACACGTACAGCAGGGGGTTGCTGCGCGGCCGGCCGGAGCGCCGGCCGGTGGTGGTGATGACCAGCGACGGGACGAGCCCCAGCGCGACCACCCGGCCCCGGGTGAGCCGCCCGACCACCCGGTCGGCGGGGACGAGCAGGCGGACGGCGGCGCCGAACCACCGGTGGTGGCCGACGCGGCGGGTGAGGGCTCCCAGGACGGGCACGGGCACCAGTGTGCCCGGTACCGGCCGGTCAGTCGAGGCGTCGCTCGACCGGCAGCCGGGACCGGGTGAACAGTCCCGCGCCGAGCATCGCGACCAGCGGCACCACCACCAGGACGCCGAGGGTGCTCCACGGGACCACCACCGGGTACGGGTCCTGGACCGGCCACGAGTCGGCGTACCGGCGGTTCAGGGCGGTCAGGATGATCACGGCCGAGCCGAGGCCGGCGACGATGCCGAGCGCCGAGCCCAGCACGGCGATCACCCCCGCCTGGCACAGCGACAGGAGCCGGCGCAGGCCGGGGCCGGCGCCCACCGCGGCCAGCGTGGACAGGTCGGCGCGCCCCTCGGCCGCCGCCAGCCCGGTGGCGATGCCGGCGGCACCCACGGTGATCACTCCGGCCGCGGCGGCCAGCAGGAGCAGCACCGGCCGCCCGTCGTCCGACCGGTCGCCCTGCTCGATCTCCACGTGGGCGTCGAGCGGGCGCAGCGCGGTGGCGAACCGGTCCCGCCGGCCCTGGTCGGGTGCCCCGTCGGTCGCGACGGCCCAGCCGATCGGGCGGGTGGCCAGCCCGAGCCGGTCGGCCGCCCGCCGCGAGAGCAGCAGCCGCTCCGTCGGCACCCCGGTGCGCAGCGCGTACGCGGCGACGGCGGTGGGCGCCGAGGTCATCGGCCCGGCCGGTCCCGACCCGTTCACCACCACCTCGATCCGCCCGTCCACCACGTAGCGCGGATCGGTCACCACCGCGCCGCCGGCGCGCAGCACGGCGGTCGCGGCGGCGACGTCGGCCGGGTCGGCGCCGGTGAGCAGCGGCAGGGCTCGGCCGTCGTCCACCAGCACCTGGAAGTACGCGCCGTGGAGGTCCTCCGGCCGGCCCCGGCAGCGGTCGTCCGCACGGGCCTGCTGCCGCTCGGCCTCGCTCAGGCCGTCGCCGACCGGCCAGGGACACGCCCGGTGCGGCGGCAGCACCGGAGCGACCGAGCAGGGCTCGGCCTCCGTCGTGCACCGCACCCCGGCCACCGGTGCCACCGTCGTGGCACCGAACTGGTCGCGGGCCGCCTCGGTGACCCGGGCCAGGGCCGGCGCGGTGTCCAGGTCCGCCCGGTGCACCAGCACGGTGCCGACGGGCAGGGTCGGCTCGTACGTCGCCATACTCCGCGCGTGGTCGCTGGCCAGGTACACCCCGACCGCGACGCTGCCGGCGACCGCCGCCATCACCGCCGAGATCGCCGGGGCGGCCGAGGAACGGTTGCGGCTGGCGTCGCGCAGCGCGATCCGGGGCGCCAGCGGGAGCGACCGCCCGAGCCGGGCGAGCAGGCCGACCAGCGTCGGGGTGGCGAAGACCAGCCCCAGCTCGCCGAGGACCAGACCGGCGAGGATCACCGGCGGCGACGTCCGGGCGGCCCCGAACGCGGCCACCGCCGCCCCGCCGGCCGCCATGCACACGCCGGCCGTGAGCCAGCGCCGCCGGTGCGCGGGCGGGGTGCGGCGGCCGGCCAGCCCGGCCACCACGTCCTGCCGGGCCGCCGCCCAGGCCGGGGCCAGCGCGGCCAGCACGCCGGACAGCACCGCGACGGCCGCGATCGCCACCAGGGCCTCCGGCCAGCAGCGGTAGCCGTCGAAGCGCGCGCCGTAGAGGTGCTGCTCGACCAGCGGCCGGGCGGCGAACGCGGCGGCGACGCCGAGCGTGAGCCCGGTAGCCGCCCCGAGGGCGCCCAGCACCACGCCGTCGGCCAGCACGATCCGGCGCAGGTGGGCGTCGTCGCCGCCCGCCACCGCGACCAACGCGAGGTCCCGGCGCCGCCGCCGCACGCCGACCGCGAAGGCCGGGCCGACGAGCAGCACCACCTCCAGCAGCCCCAGCCCGCCGACGAGTACCGAGATGCTCATCCCCTCGACGTCGACCGAGGAGAACGGTTCGGGCCCGCCGACGTCCACCCCCGAGGGCGGGGCGGGGGTGCGGGCGTGGACCAGGACGCCGTGGCCGTTGAGCCGGCGGAACAGTGTCTCGTCCACCGTCCCGGGCAGGTCCACCAGCCAGGTCATGTCCGGCTCGGCGTCCGTCGGGCCCGCGGTCGCCGGGTGCAGCGTGACGATCGGTCCCAGGTCGTCCGGGTACTCGACCACCCCGACCACCCGCCACGAGCGGGAGCCGTCCCCGGACGTGACGGTGCCACCGGGACGGACGTCGAGTCGGCGCAGCGCGGCGGGGCTCACCGCGATCTCGTCCGGCCCGGCCGGCGCCCGGCCGGAACGGAACCGGGCCAGCCCCCGGCCGAGCGGGTCCGCGAGGTCCACGGCGCGGCCGGTGACGTCCCGTTCGACCCGGTCGCCGACCCGGGCGTCGAAGCTCACCCAGCGGCGCAGCGGGACGACCCGGCTCCCGGCCGGCAGCAGGGCGGTGACCTGTTCGGCGGTGACCCGCCCGGCCGGCGGCGTCGCGTCGTGGTCGGACACCCAGCCATCGCCCCAGGAGTCCTGGGTGACCGGCCCGCGCGCCACCCAGAGCAGTTCCGCGTCGGCGACGCCGAGCCGTTGCTCGGTCCGCTCGGCCCGGGTCAGCTCGGACATGTCCCAGCTCACCGCGGTGAAGGTCAGCACCAGCACCGGCAGCGTGATCATCGCGAGCACCAGCGCCGTACGCCCCCGCGCCCGGCGGGCCTCCCGGCGGGCGATCCGCAGCGCCACCCACCAGGAGCCGACGGCGCCCGCGAGCCGGCCGCCCCGGCCCGCCGTCACCGACCGCTGCCGGTCAACAACTGCTCCACGCTGCCCAGCGGGGCCGTCGAGTCGACCAGCACCCCGTCGCGGAGGAAGATCACCCGGTCGGCCCAGGCGGCGTGCCGCGCCTCGTGGGTGACCAGGACCGCCGCGGCCCCGGCGTCGACCCGCCGGCGCAGCAGGTGCAGCACCGCCTCGCCGGTCTGCGAGTCCAGCGCCCCGGTGGGCTCGTCGGCGAGCACCAGCCGGCGCTCGCCGACCAGCGCGCGGGCGATCGCCACCCGCTGCTGCTGGCCGCCGGAGAGCTGGTCGGGGAACCGGTCGCCCAGTTCCGGCAGGCCCACCTCGGCCAGCGCGTCCAGCGCCAGCCGGCGCGCCCGCCGGACGCCGGTCCCGTCGAGTTCCAGGGGGAGCGCGACGTTCTCCACGGCGGTGAGGCTGCCGAGCAGGTTCAGGTCTTGGAAGATGTAGCCGATCCGGCGGCGACGCACCTGGGCGAGGCGGCGCCGGTCCAGGGCGCCGAGGTGCTCGCCCTCGACGAGCACCTCCCCGGCGGTCGGGCCGTCCAGCCCGCCAGCGAGGGCCAGCAGGGTGGACTTCCCGGAGCCGGAGGGCCCCATCACCGCGACGAGCTCGCCCGGGTGAACGACGAGGCTCACGCCGCGCAGCGCGTGCACCGCCGCCGGCCCGGTGCCGTGGGTGCGGTGCACGTCGCGTACGTCGAGCACGGCCGGGGCCGGGCTGCCGCCCGCCGGCCCGCTGCCTACGCTCACCGTCGCGCCTCCTCGTCCGCCCGGTCCACCGCCTCGGCGGGCGTCGTCGGCGCGCGGCCGGGCCCCGTCGGACGGTAGCGCACCAGGCTCGTCTCGCAGTGGTCCAGCCAGCGCACCTCGGCCTCGGCCTGGAAGACCATGGCGTCCAGCACCAGCCGCCACGGCAGGTCCTCCGGGCGGTCGCTGGCGTACTTCAACCGGGTCAACTCCTGCAGCGTCCGCATGGTCGCGCTGCGCTGGGTCTGCACCACCGAGCGCACGTCGACGCCGGGCGTGGTCAGCGCGAGGGCCAGCTTGATCGCCAGTTCGTCGCGGGGCCGGTCGGTGCGGCTGATCGGGGTGGCGAACCACAGCGCCAGGTCCGTCCGCCCGGCGTCGGTGATCTCGTACGGGCGCTGCCCGGCCTCGCTCTCGGGGAGCGAGCGGACCAGCCCGTCCCGCTCCAGGCGGGACAGGGTGGTGTAGACCTGCCCGATGTTCAGCGGCCAGGTCGAGCCGGTCGACTCCTCGAACGCGGCGCGGAGCTGGTAGCCGTACATCTGGCCGCGTTCGAGCAGGGCGAGCAGCCCGTGACGGATGGACATGGCTCCGGAGTATGCATACCTGGTATGCGACCCGCAACCGGAGCGTCACCGCCGGCAGCGGCGGTCAGGCGGGCCGGCCGGGGAACGGCACGGTCAGCGGGGTGATCCCGGCCGTCCGGCGCCAGCGGGTCGCCCGCAGGGCGTACTCGACCAGGGCGGCCAGCGCCCGGTCGCGGTCGGCGCCGGTGGTGGCGGGCACCGCCGCCCGCCAGAATGCCGCGGTGCGCTCCTCCACCTCGACGGCGAGCCGCAGCGCGCTCGCCCGGTCGGTCACCGGGAACGGCAGGGCGTAGCCCGCCCGGTCGGCCGGGACGGCGCCGCCGCCCGCGCTGAGCTGCATCACCAGGTCGTCGCGGCGGCGCCGGTGCGCGGCCTCCGCCTCGCGGGCGGCGGTCCGGGCCGTGCCGGTGAGGCGTACCCCGATGGGGCCGTAGGCCCAGATCGCCGCGTACTCGGCGGTGAGCGCCGCGCCCAGCGCCCCGGCCGGCCCGGTCGGTGTCGGTGTCGGTGCGGTCACTTCAGTGCCTCCACGTGCGTGGCCCGGGCGGCGGCGATCGAGGCGAGCAGGGCGGCCCGCTCCGCCGGCGCCGCCGCGCAGGCACTGGTCGCCGTCTCCCGGCCGGTGCGCTCGCGCTCCCGCAGCGCGGCCCGGGCGGCGGCCGGGTCGGCCGCCGGGGCGGGGGTGGCCGCGGCGGGCGCCGAGGGCAGCGGCACGCCGATCACCCGGGCCAGCTCGGCCGCGTGCGCGCCGTGCGCCTCGGCGATCGGGGTGAGCAGGTCGGCCAGCGCGGGGTGCGCCGCGGCGGCGTCGCGGTGCCCGGCGGCGAGCCGGAGCGCCTCGTCGAGCAGCGGCGTGAGCGGGTCGGGCCCGGGACTGGGATCGTCGTCGCGGTCGAGAAGATCACAGCCGGTCAGCGGCGCCGTCGCGCCGCCGAGTGCCAGGAGTGCCCCGGCGCGCAGCACCGTTCGCCGGGAATGCCCGGTTGCTCCGCCGCGTTGTGTCGTTCTGCCCGTCGCCACCGGACAAGTCAACACCATCACCGGCCGTACGTGGGCCACCGGCGTCGGTGCGCCGCCCGGTCCGGTGCCCGGCGGGCGCGTTACGCTCTGCGCAGCCACCGGCGCGTCAGCTCCGGTGGCGTGCCGGCATGGCGACCGATCGGGGCGCCGTCGATCACGAGAAGGGTGCGGAGATGACGCAGCGTGGCCGTGCCACGAGGTCGACGGGTCCGGCGGGCAGACCCCGGCGCGCCGACGCCCCCCGGGGCGGGGAACGCGCCGCCGGCCCGCGCGGCGACCTCGCCGCCCGGCGGGCCCGGCTGCGTGAGGTCATCGAGCCGGTGGTCGCCGGCGCCGGCTACGACCTGGAGGAGCTCACCGTCTCCCGGGCCGGCCGCCGGCACGTGGTGCGGGTGATCGTGGACGCCGACGGCGGGATCAACCTGGACGCCGTCGCCGAGGTCTCCCGGGCCGTCTCCGCGGCCCTCGACGCGGCCGAGGAGTCCGGGGGTGACATCGTCGCCGGGGAATACCAGCTGGAGGTCAGCTCCCCGGGCGTGGACCGGCCGCTGACCCTGCCCCGGCACTGGCGGCGCAACGTCGGGCGGCTGGTCAAGGTGACGGCCCGCGGCGCGGGCGCTCCGCCCGGGCAGCGTGCCGGGCAGCCCGCCGGCGACCGGCAGGTCACCGGCCGGGTGGTCGAGGCCGACGACGAACGCGTGGTGCTGGAGACCGACACCGGCCGCACCGCGTGGACCTACGCCGAGCTCGGCCCCGGCCGGGTGCAGGTCGAGTTCCACCGCCTCGACGAGATCGAGGAGACGGACGAACCCGACGACATGGACGACACCGACGACTTCGACGACGAAGATGATGTGGAGGACGAGGAGAGGTGAACATCGACCTCGCGGCGCTGCGCGCACTCGAGCGCGAGCGGGAGATCCCGTTCGACACGATCCTCGCGGCGATCGAGACCGCGCTGCTGACGGCCTACCGGCACACCGAGGGGGCGGAACCGCACGCCCGGGTGGAGATCGACCGTAAGTCCGGCGCGGCCCTGGTCTACGCGCAGGAGCTGGACGACGACGGCACGGTGGTGCGGGAGTGGGACGACACCCCGCACGACTTCGGCCGGATCGCCGCCATGACCGCCAAGCAGGTGATCCTCCAGCGGCTGCGGGAGGCCACCGACGAGGTGCACTTCGGCGAGTACGTCGGCCGCGACGGCGACCTGGTCACCGGCGTGGTGCAGGCGCACGAGGCGCGGGCGGAGAAGGGCATCGTCACCGTCGACCTGGGCAAGCTGGAGGGCGTCCTGCCGCAGTCGGAGCAGGTGCCCGGCGAGCGGTACGTCCACGGCGAGCGGATCCGCTGCGTGGTGGTGCACGTGGCCAAGGGGATGCGCGGCCCGCAGATCACCCTGTCCCGCTCCCACCCGGCGCTGGTCAAGAAGCTCTTCGCGCTCGAGGTGCCGGAGATCGCCGACGGCACGGTCGAGATCGGCGCGATCGCACGTGAGGCGGGTCACCGTACGAAGATCGCGGTCCGCTCCACCGCCCAGGGCGTGAACGCCAAGGGGGCCTGCATCGGCCCGATGGGCCAGCGGGTCCGCGCGGTGATGAGCGAGCTGCACGGCGAGAAGATCGACATCATCGACTGGTCGGACGACCCGGCGACCTTCGTCGGCAACGCGTTGTCGCCGGCCAAGGCGCTGCGGGTCGAGGTGGTCGACCTGGCCACCCGGACGGCCAGGGTGACGGTGCCGGACTTCCAGCTCTCCCTCGCCATCGGCAGGGAGGGGCAGAATGCCCGGCTTGCTGCCCGGCTGACCGGTTGGCGGATCGACATCCGGTCCGACGCGGAGCAGGCCGGGGCGAGCGGCCGGAGCGGGGCTGATCACGTCCCGGAGCCGGGCAGCGCGATCTCGGGCGCCTAGGGGTAGACTTTCTCCAGTGGTACGACGCGCGCTGCCGGAGCGCACCTGTGTGGGTTGCCGGCGACGTGCGCCGGCCAGCGAATTGCTGCGGATCGTCGCGGTCGGCGACGAGGCTGGTCACAGCCTCCGGCCCGATCCGGCCCGCAGGCTGCCGGGTCGGGGAGCGAACATGCACCCGGATCCGGCCTGCTTCGCGCAAGCGGTGCGGCGGCGCGCCTTCGGGCGGGCGCTGCGCGTCACCGGGGTCCTCGACCACGGTGAGCTCGCGGAGCACGTCGATGCGCCAACCACTACGTCCGGTCAGCCCGACCGGGCGAGGGTCGCTAGCAAGGTAGGACGACCGACATGAGCACACGATGAAGTCCCTGAAATGACCAGGCTTCAAGTGCACGAGTGAGGTCGCTGCGGGTGCTGCCCGCACGACCTCGGAGTGAGGAGTGCAGTGGCAGGTAAGGCCCGCGTACACGAGCTTGCGAAAGAGCTCGGGGTCGAAAGCAAGACCGTTCTCGCCAAGCTCAAGGAGATGGGCGAGTTCGTGAAGTCCGCGTCCAGCACCGTCGAGGCGCCCGTCGCCCGACGTCTGCGTGGCGCATTCGTCGCGTCCGCCGGTGGGTCCTCGGCGCCGGCCGCCCCTCCGGCGGCTGCCCCGAGCCCGGCACCGACCCCGACGCCGTCCCCGACCCCGGGTGCCCCCCGGGTCTCGGCCAAGCCGATGCCGCCGCGGCGGCCGGCCGCGCCGACCCCTGGACCGAAGCCCAAGGGCCCGGTCCCCGGCCCGCCGCAGCCGGCGACCCCGGTCGCCAAGCCGGCGAGCGCGCACGACATCGAGGTGGCGGCCGCCGAGGCGCGCGCCGCCGCGCTGAAGGCTGAGCAGGAGGCCGCGGTCAAGGCCGCGCAGGCCGCCCGCCAGCAGCAGCGGGAGAACGTCCGACGGGAGCCCCCGACCGAGGGCGGTCCCCGTCCGGGTCCGCGTCCCGGCCCGAACGCCGTGCCGCCCCGTCCGGGTTCCCCGGCAGCGGGTCGTCCCGGCGCCCCGCAGCCGGGCCCGGGTGCCCGGCCGGGTGGTCGTCCGCCGGCGCGCGGCGCCGGCAACAACCCGTTCGGCATCCAGGGCGGTCAGCAGCAGCGGCCGCCGGCCGCCGGTGCCGGCGGTCCCCGGCCCAGCCCGGCGGGCATGCCGCCGCGGCCGAGCCCGGCCTCCATGCCGCCCCGGCCCAGCCCGGCCTCCATGCCGAGCCAGCGGCCCACCACGGGTCGCCCCGGCGGTCCCGGTGGCGGGCGTGGCGGCCCCGGCGGCGGCGCGGGTCGTCCCGGTGGCGGTGGCTTCCGTCCCGGTGGCGGCGGCGGTGGCGGTGGCTTCCGCGGCGGTCCCGGTGGCGGCGGCGGTGGCGGTGGCTACCGTGGTGGCCCCGGTGGTGGCGGCGGCGGTGCTCCCGGCGGCGGTTTCCGTCCGGGTGCCCCGGCCGGTGGCGGTGGTCGTCCCGGTGGCGGCGGTCGCGGCCGTGGCGGTGGCGCCGCGGGTGCCTTCGGGCGTCCGGGTGGCCGGCCGACTCGTGGTCGCAAGTCCAAGAAGCAGCGCAGACAGGAGTTCGACAACCTGTCGGCCCCGACCATGAGCTCGGGTGCCCCCCGGGGTCAGGGTCAGGTCATCAGGCTCTCCCGTGGCGCCTCGCTGTCGGACTTCGCCGACAAGATCAACGCCAACCCGGGTTCGCTGGTCCAGGAGATGTTCAACCTGGGCGAGATGGTCACCGCGACCCAGTCGTGCTCCGACGACACCCTGCAGCTGCTGGGTGAGCACCTCGGCTTCAACGTGCAGATCGTCAGCCCGGAGGACGAGGACCGCGAGCTGCTCGCGCAGTTCAACATCGACCTCGACGCCGAGGTCGCGGAGGACCGTCTGGTCAGCCGTGCGCCGGTCGTGACCGTCATGGGTCACGTCGACCACGGTAAGACCAAGCTGCTCGACGCGATCCGCAAGGCGAACGTCGTGGCCGGCGAGGCGGGTGGCATCACCCAGCACATCGGCGCGTACCAGGTCCACGTCCCGCACGAGGGCGAGGACCGGGCGGTGACCTTCATCGACACCCCGGGTCACGAGGCGTTCACCGCCATGCGTGCCCGTGGTGCCCAGGTGACCGACATCGTGGTGCTGGTGGTGGCGGCCGACGACGGCGTGATGCCGCAGACGATCGAGGCGTTGAACCACGCCAAGGCGGCCGACGTGCCGATCGTGGTGGCGGTCAACAAGGTCGACAAGCCGGAGGCCAACCCGGACAAGGTCCGCCAGCAGCTGACCGAGTACGGGCTGGTCGCCGAGGAGTACGGCGGCGACACGATGTTCGTCAACGTGGCGGCGAAGCCCGGCATCGGCATCGACGACCTGCTCGAGGCGGTCCTGCTGACCGCCGACGCGTCGCTGGAGCTGACCGCTCCGATCGACGGGCCGGCGCAGGGTGTGGCCATCGAGGCGCACCTGGACAAGGGCCGCGGTGCGGTGGCGACGGTGCTGGTGCAGAAGGGCACCCTGCGGGCGGGCGACTCGATCGTCGCCGGTGGGGCGCACGGCCGGGTCCGGGCGATGCTCGACGAGAACGGCAACCAGGTCGCCGAGGCGGGTCCGGCCCGTCCGGTCCTGGTGCTCGGTCTGACCGCGGTGCCGGGTGCGGGTGACACCTTCCTGGCGGCCGAGGACGACCGCACGGTGCGCCAGATCGCCGAGCAGCGGCAGGCGCGGCGGCGGGCGGCGGCGTTCGCCAACTCCCGTGGCCGGGCCACCCTCGAGACGCTCATGGAGCAGCTCAAGGAGGGCGAGAAGACCTCGCTCAACCTGGTGCTCAAGGGCGACGTCTCCGGTTCCGTGGAGGCCCTCGAGGACGCGCTGTTCAACCTCGACATCCCGGAGGAGGTCCAGCTCAGGATCATCCACCGGGGCGTGGGCGCGATCACCGAGAGCGACGTCATGCTCGCGAGCGCCTCGTCCGAGGCGGTCACGATCATCGGCTTCAACGTGCGGGCCTCCAACAAGGTCCGCGAGATGGCCGACCGCGAGGGCGTGGAGATCCGGTACTACACCGTCATCTACCAGGCCATCGAGGAGATCGACGCCGCCCTCAAGGGGCTGCTCAAGCCGGAGTACGAGGAGGTCGAGCTGGGCACCGCGGAGATCCGCGACGTCTTCCGCTCGTCCAAGGTCGGCAACATCTCCGGTTGCATCGTTCGGTCGGGCATCATCCGGCGCAACGCCAAGGCGCGCCTGCTGCGCGACGGCTCGGTGGTGGCGGACAACCTCACCATCAGCTCGCTCAAGCGGTTCAAGGACGACGCCACGGAGGTGCGCGAGGGCTTCGAGTGTGGTCTGACCCTGGGTGGTTACAACAACGTCCAGGTCGGCGACATCATCGAGACCTTCGAGATGCGGGAGAAGGCTCGCGCCTGATCCGGTGAACCACTGATCAAGGGGTTTACGCCGAAAGGCGTAAACCCCTTGATCATGTGGGGGTACGTCCGGGTATCGTCCGGGGCGATGTTCACCGGAACCGCGGTCTTCGACCTGCTGCTGCCGGGCGACTCCCGGTCGCTCAAGGCCAAGAGATCATACGTACGCCCGATCGTGGCGGCCCTGCGCCGCTTCGAGGTCTCGGCCGCCGAGGTCGGGGCGCTCGACCTGCACGGTCGGGCCGAGATAGCCGTGGCCGTGGTGGCCGCCGAGGCGTCGCACGTCCGCGAGGTGCTGGACTCCTGCGAGCGCCTGGTGGCCGGCCGACCGGAGGCCGAGTTGCTCTCGGTGCGCCGGCGGCTCTACGGCGAGGAGGACTGACGCCGGCGCGGGTGCGCGCGTCCGGCGGGCGGTGAAACGTCCGGCGGCGCGGGTGCGCGCGGCGGGCGGTGACGACCCCGGCGGTGCGGGTGTGCCGGCGTCGTGCCGGGGCCGGCGCACCGCCGGCGACGCGCGGCGGCGGTCGCCGCGCGGGTAGTGTTCGAGATGTTGGCCGGTCGGCTCCGGGGCGCTCCGCGTCGCCGGTGACGGCCGGGAACGGGACGCCGTGGAGGTGGCGAAATGTCGGATCCGGCCAAGGTACGCCGGCACGCGGAGCGGGTGCGTGAACTGGTCGCGTCGGTGGTGCGCAGCCAGATCAAGGACCCCCGGCTCGGCATGATCACCATTACCGACGCCCGGATCACCGCCGACCTGCGCGACGCGACCGTCTTCTACACGGTGCTCGGCGACGCGGCGGCCCAGTCCGGCACCGCCGCGGCGCTGGAGAGCGCCAAGGGCATGCTGCGCAGCACCGTCGGCAAGGCGCTCGGCCTGCGGCACTCGCCGACCCTGACCTTCGTCCTCGACGACGTCCAGGACCAGGTCAAGCACATCGACGACCTGCTCGCCCAGGCCCGCACCGCCGACGCCGAGGTGCAGCGGCTCGCCGCCAGGGCCGAGTACGCGGGCGAGGCCCAGCCGTACCGGCTGGACTCCGAGGACGAGTCCCACGACGAGGACGAGGACGAGACTCCGCCCCGGGGCGGGGACCAGCGGTGACCGAACCGTCCGGCGGTCCGGCCGGTGGCGCCCTCGCCGAGGCGAAGCCGCCGGCCGACTCCGGCCCCGCCGAGGCGGACTGGGCGGCGGCCGTCGCGGCGGTGCGGGGGCTGCCGCCGGACGGGCGGGTGCTGCTGATCTGCCACGTCAACCCGGACGGCGACGCGCTGGGCAGCATGCTCGGCTTCGGGCTCGGGCTGCGCCGGCTGGGCGTACGACGGATGCAGGCGACCTTCCCCGGCCCGCCGGAGGTGCCCGAGCCGTTCCGCAGCCTGCCCGGGCTCGACCTGCTCGTGCCGGCGACCGAGGCGTACCCGGACCCGGATCTGGTCGTCTGCTTCGACGCGGCCAGCGAGTCCCGGCTCGGCGAGCTGGTCGACCGGCTGGGCGCGGCCGGCGGCGCGCTGGTGCTCGACCACCACGCGTCGAACACCCGCTTCGGCCGCGTCAATCTGGTGGACCCGCACGCGGCGGCCACCTCGGTGGTCGCCGAGGGGCTGCTCGCCCGGCTCGGCGTCGCGCTGGACGCGGAGATCGCGGAGTGCCTCTACGTCGCCCTGAGCACCGACACCGGCTCGTTCCGGTTCGAGGCGACCACGCCGGCGGTGCACCAGCTCGCGGCCCGCCTGATCGCCACCGGCATCCGTCCCGGTGAGATCTCCCGCCGGATCTTCGACACCCGGCCGTTCGGCGCCGTCCGCCTCTTCGGCGAGGTGCTCGGCCGGGCGCGCCTGGAGCCGGCCGCGGCCGTCGGGCACGGCCTGGTCTGGACGTACGCCACGCAGGACGACCTGGCCCGGCACGGCCAGCCGGCGTACGTGCTGGAGGCGCTGATCGACTCGGTGCGGTGCACCGCCGAGGCCGACGTGAGCTGTGTGGTCAAGCAGACCGCGACCGGCGACTGGGCCGTGTCGATGCGCAGCAAGGGCGCGGTGGACGTCAGCCGGGTGGCGGTCGCGCTGGGCGGCGGCGGGCACCGTTTCGCCGCCGGATTCACCGGGCGGGGGACGGTCGACGAGGTCGTCGACCGGATCCGCGCGGAGCTCGACGGCGCGCTGACCGGGCCCGACCGGCGCTGACCCGGCGGGCCCGCACAGGAAGATCAGGGTCAGCTCCGGGGAGTGTCCGTCTTCCGGGGCTCGGCGAGTCCGGGGAGAATCGCGGGATGGAGCAGCCCCACGACCTCACCGTCGAGGCGCCCCGCGCCTGGGACCGTCCCGCCGTCACCGTGCCGGTGCTCGTCTGCCTCTCGCTGGTCGGCGGCCGGTTCCCGTCGTTCTCGACGGAGGCCAACCTCTGGACCCTCGGCACCGGCGGCGTGTTGATCTGGCTGGGCCTGAGCAACCGGGTGCCCCGGCGACCCGCCCCGCGCCGGCTCGGCGCCCCGGCGGCCTGGTGGGCCCTTCCGGTGGTGGTCTTCGGCGTCTTCGAGGGGGCCACGTTCGTGCTGGCGGTCGGGGACGACTTCCCCACCTTCTCCCGGCTGGCGGATCCGATGCTGGAGGACCGGCTGGTCCGGTCGGCCGCCTGGCTGGCCTGGCTGTCCGCGTTCTGGGGGTTGGTGCGGCGATGATGCGGGCGATGGCGATCGGCGGTTTCCTGGCGGCGCTGGTGCTCTTCGCCGCCGTCGAGTGGGCGGCCCGGCGCGAGGGCTCCCGGATCCCGACGCTCGGCGAGGTCTGCGCGTACGTGATGCGCTACGAGGTGGGGTCGGTGCCCGTCGGCCGGATCGGGCTCTTCGGCTTCTGGTGGTGGCTCGGCTGGCACTTCCTGGCCCGCTGACCGCCGGCCTCCCTCCGCCGGTCCGGGAACCGGGACGGCCCGACGGACCAATGTGAGTCCAGATCGCGGGAACCGTGGGCAGCATGTGGACCTGAACGATAACTTGGGAATCGGCCGGCGTCGTGTGGCGGTGCCGGTCGTGGGCGGTGGGGCCACACCCGGCAACGCCTCCCTCCAGGGTCGGACCGACCCGGGCTCACACGCTGCCCACCAGCCGCTCCGGTGACCCCGGACCGCTGCCGGGCGTTCAGCACGCCGCCCGTGAGGGCCGCCGTCGCGTCGGCGGCCCGCGCCCTGGAAAGGGGACCACCACCATGCCGAGCAAGCCCAAGCCCGAGACCACCGACGAGGCCCGCGAGCAGATGCGCCGCGCGCTGCAGACCTCGATGGACACCCGTCAGTGACCCAGGCCGACCGGCGGTGACGCCGGCGAGCACGATCGCGCCGCCGCCGAGCCAGACGTTGTCGCCGATGGTGATCGGCTTGGCCGCCTCCCACTTGTCGCGGCGCGGC